>JAVVFI010000467.1:0-3677 GCA_032250555.1 Sedimentisphaerales bacterium | reverse complement strand
AGATACATTTGCCAAAGCCATAAAAGTAGTAGATGATTATCAAAGTAATATCACCACTGAAAAAGAAAATGAACTCATCAAAAATGCCTCATCTCATGCAAGTTTAAAGTATTGGATATGAAAATACTCATATTATTTTTATAATTCCACATTCAAACAAGCTAACCAGAACCAGTCGGCCCCAACTCGTCAGATTGTCGCGGAGATGAAAGTTAATTCATAAAGATGGCATGAGTGATTCACCTGTTCAAACACGGAAGTAATGATGCAGGATATTAACAATGAAAACTATACGGACGCGGACAGATTAGCTGAAGAGTTTTTGATAGACGGGCACATCTGGGACCCATCAGAAGAACTCGGCGCCGATGAGGCTGAGCTTCACCCGGCACTCCAGAGACATCTGTCGGGATCGTCTTTTGAGCGGGGAGATTTTACGCTTCGCTTCTGGCGGGGCGATTTCTACAAGTGGGAGGCGGGCAGATATTACAAGGTCTCAGACACCGAGATGAAGTGCACGGTTAAGGGCTTTGTAAACAAATGCAATCAGGACGCCCGGATATACAGAGATTACGCAGACAGGTACGTTTCGATAACCACCGCGAAGATACATAATATCCTTCTGTGCCTTGCCGGTACTCAGGGTGTTCATATCCCGGAAAGAAACTCTCTTAACAGCTGGCTCGGCCAGGGGCAGGACTGCGGCGGTCAAACATTATCCTTCAACAACGGCCTGCTTATAATGGAGGGCGAAAGCGGCCAGCGGAAGTTAATCGGGCACACGCCGCGATACTTTTCTCTTACCAGGCTGCCGTATGATTACAAACCGGATGCCGATTGTCCGAAGTGGCGGCGGTTTCTCAGCGACGTAATGGAGAGCGATGACGAACGGATAGAGCTGCTCAGTCAGTGGGCCGGATATCTGCTGACGCCGAACAACCTCAGGCAGAAGTTTCTCCTGATGGCGGGTAACGGACGCAACGGCAAGACTGTCTTTTCGTCAATCCTCGAAAGGATGGTCGGCCTGGACAACGTAAGCCACGTGCCGCTTTGTCAGTTCTCAAATCAGTTCGCACTCACCAGCACGCTGGGCAAGGTCCTGAACTCAAGCTCGGAGTCCAGCGGCGTTCTGGATAAGTTCGCCGAGACCACGCTTAAGAGCTTCACCTCCGGCGACCGGATGACGTTTCAGAGGAAGTATAAGGATCCGGTGCATGAATTCCCGACGGCGAAGATTATGATAAGCACGAACCAGCTTCCGCAGTTTACCGACAAGAGCAGCGGTATATGGAGAAGGCTTTTGTATGTGCCTTTCGAAAAAACAATCGCCGAGCATCTGCAGAATCCGAACCTCATCGAGGAGCTGTCGAGCGAGCTTGGCGGGATTTTCAACTGGGCGTTCGAGGGTTTAAGGAAGCTGATGCAGGCCGGCCGGTTTACCATGCCGCGAAAGTGCAGCGATGCGATTGATGATTACCGCAGAGATGTCAACCCGGCCAGGGCGTTTCTATTAGACAACTACGCCGCGGGATTCGATTACGGCGGCCTGCCCGCTCAGGAAGTATATGACTGTTACGTCCGCTACTGCCAGGACAACGGCTTTAGGCCAATGAACAGCAACAACTTTGGAAAAGAGATAAAACGAACCATGCCGTCCGTTACAAAAGATAGAAAACGCATAGGGGGACAGCAGGTTTTAATATACTCCGGTATGGCAGTGAAGGAAGAATCAGAGGTGGCTCATAACTATGGAAACATTCAATCCGAATTTCGGCGGAATTTATATTAACAACTCAATTACTGTGCACGTGTGCACGCAGATTCCAAAAAGTTTCGTAATTTTATGATAGAAAAAGTGAAAGTAAAAAGAGTTTCCAGGATTTCCTATGCACACGTGCACAGAAGACCGCCTGATAAGAACCTACTGCTGCTTTGTAAGCTGCTGCGGATAAACAAAATCCACCCCGGCTTCACAGCCAAGATCAAAAAGCGAATGAAACAGTGGAAATAAAAGCAAAATTATTTACTCTTAAGCACTTTATTTACAAAGACTTAGTAGTAAAGGCCGAAAAAAGATTTGACTTAGGCACGTTTTTTAACGATAATATAATTGTACATCTACCAAGAGTAGAAGGTGCTGAGCGGCCGGCTCGTTAAGTCAGGCCGCAGTTTATTTATGGGCCAATACGATTTTGAAATTTTTTCTGAAAATATCCCCTTCGGTAGCCATCCACATAGAAAGATGTAATCCAATAATAATCATATTTCCTCTTTTTTAGAATCACGAGATAATTTTCATTTTCTAAGCAGATATAGTGACGAATACCCTTTCGAGATACACCTTCGTCATAAAAGAAGAACTTTATTTCGTCATGGTATGGATTTTCCATTAGAGGTTTTGACCATGGCAGTCTCTTGGCTCTAGGATAGTCAATCAATCGATTAGTCTTATTACCGTCATCTCGGGTTATAACATGCCAAAAGCCCTCAACTTTACCCTGACTGAATTCGTTGATTACTCCATTAATTGCTACGTTACGTCCAAGATGTCTCGCTTTATTTTCAATGAAATCTTTACGAAAGACTGTATACAATTTTTCGATAATTTCTTCATATGCCCCATCCAAGTTGATCATAGGCGGAAGGAAGTCAGGTTGATTACACATTGTTTGGTCTCCTTGGGGTAAAAACAAATAAATTGAATTTTTCCTCCCATGGAGAAGTACTATTTAGTAAATCTGTCCCAGTATATGTCTTGATCTTTTCTATGATATCATTCTTTGCCGAGTTCTTCTTTTGTATGTCTTGTCTATTGTGATATGCGATAGCACCAATAAGAAAATCAGCAAGTTGCACAAACTCAGATTCATGAGAACGTACAAGCTGTATGCGGGATATGATCGGTTGTTCACAATCATCCAATTTGTTATGAAGTATTTTATTTAATTCCCTTACTCTTCGACTTCCTCGAGTATCCTTAATGTCAAGATATATATTAAATCGACTGTCTCTTCTATCAACTATGTTTAAGAGTAGCTGATAGTACATTTTGTAATAAAACGAGTCATGACTACCCTGGTTAAAATAGCTATGGTTTAATCTCTCTTTTCCATCAACAAGTACGCAACGAAATTTTAATCCTTCTTTGCAAAAAAAATAATCAAGAACCTTGAGATAAAAAGAAAGTTTGGAGTTTGATACTTTTGTCCATTTAAGCTCACCCCTGGCATTATGTTGAACTTTGATCTGTCTAAGTTCCTTTGAAATACTTTTTTTCCGGTCATGTGGACACCAAATTGCCCCCAGCAGCATTACTGGAATCCGATCATTTTCCAAATGGCAACTTTCATCACAATAAATATTATAAGTAATTATCATGTAATATCTCCTTTGGTACGATTATATTATAATAACACCAAAGATAAATAAGACAAAGGCAAATAGTGACAACTTATTCTTTTCCTCACTTTTTTGCTCGCCTTGTGTTTCCATGTCTGCTGTAATCGCCTTTTTACAGAGTACAGCGAGATTATCGAGTTTATACCGTTAGATGCATTAATAGTAAAGACCTATCATACCATGCTAATATGTTTTATGATGTCATGAACATATACGTAAAGCGCGTACGCGCTTTACGTACGCTGTATTTTTTACATAACGAGATTAATATATCCTCA
>JAVVFI010000466.1:0-3682 GCA_032250555.1 Sedimentisphaerales bacterium | reverse complement strand
CGGCCGAAGTGCCCGCCAACGCCCCCGTCGAAAAGCATATTTGCAGATTATATCCACCACAAGGCCCGTCAACATCTATAACTTCACCTGCGAAATATAAGCCCGGACAAATCTTCGATTCCATAGTTTTAGCCTCAATTTCTTTCAGGCTCACTCCCCCTCGTGTTACCGTCGCTTCAGCAATACCTCTCGTGCGCACGATTGAAAGAGGCAGGGCTTTTATGTCCTCTATGAGTTTTTTTCTAACATCTTTTTTAAGCTGGCCTGCCGAAAGTTCACTATCGCACCCTACCCGTTTGCATAGAAAGATTCCGATGCGCTTCGGTACAAATTCAGCGAGGATATTAACGACTTTCTTTTTGGTATTTGCACTTATCAACTCGGCTATTTCTTTAACAAAAGCGGATTGCTCGATATTCGGCGCAAGGTCCAGAGTAATTTGGATTGGTGTTTTTTCGACTTCAAGATAATCGGTGAGGTACCTACTCATATTGAGCACGGCCGGGCCGCCGATACCATCGTCAGTGAAAATTAGTGCCCCTTCGGTGAAAACCTTTTTGTTGTTTACACGGGCCGAAATTCTGACATTTTCGACGGAGTACCTGCAAGTTGCCCCGGCCAGTCTTCAAGACTCACAAGCGGAACAAGAGAGGCTCTGGTCTGAGTTATATTATGACCGAATCTTCGGGCGAAATGATAGCCGTCACCCATGCAGCCTGTTTTGGGCCATGATAGTCCGCCTGTTGCAATAATAACTTTCTTGGCCCGGACAGGCTCTTTGGGCGTGTGAATTATAAACGTGCCTGCTTCTTTAGTTATCTTTCCTGCTCTCTTGCCATAGAGAAAATTAACTCCGTGTTTCTTGGCACGGTTTATCAGCGCATCTCTCACGTCACCGGCTCGGTCTGTGGCCGGAAAAACGCACCCGTCCTGTTCGGTCCTGGTTTTGAGCCCGAGAGAGGAGAAAAAATCCAGCACATCCTGTGGCGAAAACTTGTATAAGCAGTAGCTTAAAAATCTGCCTTGTACAGAACCGAATGTTTGGACAACCTCGGCGGCTCTGGCATTATGTGTAAGATTGCAGCGTCCACCCCCTGTGAGCATCAGTTTTCGACCGGGTGTTGTATTGCCCTCGATTACGGTAGTATTAGCACCACCCTCGGCCGCGAAAATCGCCGCCGTCAGACCAGCCGGCCCTGCTCCGATTATACATATTTCTGTTTCCATAGGCACACATTACAAAGACAGTTTTGGCCCATCAATCTAATCGGTTAAAACAACCATGTCAAACGTATCTCCCTGTGAAGTTCCTGATTCGATATTCATATCACCGCTTTCATCTCTTGTAATTAACGTTTTTGACTATATAATAAGGAGCTATAAAATTTTGGAGACTAAATATGGCAAAGATTACCAAACTTGATGAAATTGTATCGCTGTGTAAGCGAAGAGGTTTTATATTTCAATCCAGTGAAATCTACGGCGGCCTTGCAAGCTGCTACGATTACGGCCCCCTCGGCGTCGAATTAAAGAACAACGTAAAAAAGGCATGGTGGAAAAGCGTAGTACAGATGCGTGATGACGTAGTTGGGCTCGACTGCAGTATCCTCATGCACCCGATGGTCTGGAAATCCTCCGGCCACGCCGACAAATTCGCCGACCTGATAGCCGAGTGCAAAAAGTGCAACACCCGCACCCGCGTTGACCACCTCAAGGAAAAAGACGCCGAGCACGCCGATGAGCACACCGAGCACGTCGCAATCGACGCCGTTACGGCACAAGCCCAGAATTTATCTAATAAGCTTTGTCCCAATTGCGGCGTAGTTGGCCAGTTTACAGAGCCAATGCCCTTTAAGCTGATGTTCGAAACCCAGATGGGCGCCAACGTTGACGACTCGATGACGATGCACCTTCGCCCCGAAACCGCTCAGGGAATCTTCGCCAATTTCAGAAACGTGCTCGATACCACCCGGGTAAAGATACCATTCGGCATCGCCCAGATTGGCAAGAGCTTCCGAAATGAGGTCACGACCAAGGCCTTTATCTTCCGAACACGCGAATTCGAACAGGCCGAGCTTGAGTTTTTCTGCGAGCCCGGCACTGACGAGCAGTGGTTCGACCACTGGAAGCAGGCACGCTTCGACTGGTACCTTGAACTGGGTATTAAAAAGGAAAATCTGCACTTCCGCGTGCACGATGACGACGAGCTTGCCCATTACGCCAAGGGCTGTGTCGATGTCGAATACAAATTCCCATTCGGCTCCGGCGACTGGCAGGAGCTTGAAGGCATCGCCAACCGCACCGACTACGACCTCAGGCAGCATCAGCGCGGCATGAGGACGCTTAATAAATGGTATGAGAATGACCGGGATCTTACGAATATCCAACTGGTCGATGAAGCCGAGGATTACCATAAAGGCCCGCTGTCTTATTTCGATGAACAGGCCAAAAAGCGGTACATACCTTACGTCATTGAACCCAGCGCCGGCATCGACCGTAGCGCTCTTGCCTTTCTGGTTGATGCCTATGACGAAGAGGAAGTTCGCGGCGAGACAAGAAACCTGTTAAGATTTCACCCTGCCCTTGCGCCCATCAAAGCCGCTATCTTCCCGCTGGTTAAAAAAGATGGCATGCCCGAAATTGCGACGAATATCTATAACGACCTTAAAAAATATTTCAACTGCTTCTACGACCAAAAGGGTGCTGTCGGCCGCCGCTACCGAAGACAGGATGAAGCCGGCACCCCGTTCTGCCTAACCGTTGACGGCCAGACAAAAGAAGACAACACCGTCACCGTCCGCGAGCGTGACTCGATGGAGCAGAAAAGAATCTCCGCCGACAAATTGCTAAGCTACATGCGAGAAAAACTGGACATCTGACCGGACAAAAGCAAAAATAATTGAAGAAAATATTCTCCTGAGCGTTTCTGTTTAAAGAATAGGAGCACGGAAATGAGAAAATTGTACCTGTCCAGGGAAAATAGTAAGATTTTCGGCCTCTGCGGCGGCATCGGCCAGACTTATGACATCGACCCTACATTAGTCCGGCTGGCAACGGTCTTCTTATGCCTTGCATCGGGGATATTACCCTTACTTCTAACCTACATCATAGCATGGGCAATAGTACCGAAAGAACCAACTACATAGAGAAAGTTTCTGACCTATTGATTGACAGTACCCTCAATCAAGTATCTTGCGTATCGTCCGAACTGATATGATAGATTTTGTGATGACAGTACAGAATCTCGCCAATCTGACAATGGTGAATTGTCCGGAATGACATTTCCAAATTCTTGTGCACTTCTGACACCTGAAACAATCGCATCAAAAAGAATTTGATATCGCTTCATGTATCCGTCTGCATAGCGCCTTTGAACGCGACATGATAGATTTTGTTCTTGAAATAATTGGCGTACCCTGTCATCCAGATAGCCTGTATCAAGGTTATACGGATCCACAATTATATAGACAAGATATTTTAAATGCGCCACCTACAGACGGCCTTTGGGGTGATGATAGAACCGACGAAGATCAAATTGGCGCATCGTATCCCGAGTTAGAATGGGCAATGGAAATGAGTGCCTTGGGGAAAAAAGAAGCCGATTTTAGTGGAAGAGAAAAAGAGGTCTTTCTAATCTACCAAAGGTTCCATAATGCCAATAAGCATAAAATGCTTCCTATAC
>JAVVFI010000465.1:0-3685 GCA_032250555.1 Sedimentisphaerales bacterium | reverse complement strand
ACGTGTGTTGAAGCGTGTTCTCAAATGTCTCGATGCAGTTCTCGGGGAAATTTTTTTGAGGGCCTCCGCGATGTGCGCTAACGAGATGTAGAGATTCACCGGTATATTGGAAAAGCTTCCGCAGACCCTGTGGATTTTTCGGATTGATTACATGCAGCCGTGAAGTTGAGGTGGAACTATGCGGCACATCTTTGGACAATCCCAAAGTAGGTAAAATCAGTATAATGATTAGAGTGATTACTCGTGATCTCATTTTTAGCAGGCTTTCTGACAATAATGCTCTCAACATTTCCATTAACGGCTCTTAATGTCATTTCTCCAGAAATCCATGTGGTAATTAGGACTGTCCGCATTCCAGACCTTGTTAATAATATCCATGTCACCATCGCCGTCCACGTCAACAAGAACGGAATCATGCCAGCCGGGATTGTCTTCATGTATCACTATTGGTTTGAAAACGGGACTGGTTTTATTATTAATGTTGATCCAAATAACACCTCGCTCTTTTAGTCCGGGCGGTTTCATAGGCAGCAGGCCGTTACTCATCATATACGTGTCCGGGTCTTCCTGCTCGCCGGCAAAAATCTCCAGACTGCCGTCTTGATTAAAATCTGCTATACAAAGTGAATGAAATGAACCGGTTTTGGAATTACCGGGAGGATCAGGCAGTTGATGGCGAGACCATTTTTTCCCCGCCTCTCGGTTCTCCACCCAGTAAACGTGTGAAAAGCCGGTGTCGCAGTCACTGTACACAATGTCATTCACACCATCCGAATTTATATCAGCCACCCAAACACGCATACTCGTGCCGTATGAAGCGTTCTTGACCGGCTTATGGGGCCACGAATGTGAACGCCATGTTCCTCGGCCCTGTCCTGGATTTTCCAGCCATATGCCTGGTATTACTATATCAGGATGCCCGTCACCGTTTAAATCACCGACACCACGGGGCGCGATGCCCCCATGATCATCCCGATCCTCCAGAATAATTCTTTTGGAAAGATTCCTCGTCGGATCGAACCAGCATAAAACATGGCCGTCATAGCTGACAAGATCGAGAATGTTATCACCGCTGATATCTGCAGAAATGATATCATGACCGCCGCCGTCATAAGAGAACGCTTTCCACGGGGCTTCTGGAAGGGCGGTTTTACCGGGATTCTTAAACCAGACTCCCCAGAAAACCACATCAATCCAGCCGTCCTGGTCCATATCCAGTGTAGCAGTACCGAGCGTGCGCTCCAGATGCTCCGAGGTTGCAATCGTATGACGTACCCAGGTCGCATCGTCCTTTCGTTCAAACCAGTAAGCCGTCTTGGTTTCGCGTCTTGAAACAGCCACATCAGGACTCCCGTCACCATTGAAATCTGCGACGCCGATGCCGCCCGTTCCCCAGGCTGAGCCGGGTAAGGATGGGGTGATAGTGAAATGCTTCCACTTCATAAATTCTAATTCCTTATCGGCGGAGGAGACGGCAGATGTTATATCTGCTGATACTGAAAAAGTGGCAGCTATAACAGTGATAATAAACAGTTGGTTTCTCATTTGATTAATCTCCAGTATTGAAAACCAATATTATACTAAATCTGTCGATGATACTCTAAATAAAACTGGACCACCTTTTGAATTGCTTTTTGAAAAACTTCCATATACAATAGCTTTGTATTGCCCACAGTCTTGATATTTGGGCTCAGATAAACGCTGGTTACAGAATTACCAGAGCCGGCTATAGCTAAGAGGAATTGGTCGTTTATGATTGACCTGAAGGAGAAAATTCTCGATGCGTGTGCTCGAACCGAGAAATTAAGTCAAGACTTGCTCGATAAAGCAGCAAGAGAATATTTCGAGACTTCGGGCCTCAGCGAAAGTCCTGCCGCTGGGGACTTTGATATTGCTCAGACAAGAGCACGGTCAGTTCTTAAAAGAGAATTATTCAGCTCAACTTGGATATCTGCGATAAGCGATGGCTCCGTGACTGACGACCGTTCCATCGCTGAAATTGGCTTAACTTTCGATTCAATTGCAGGTCCTTTGCAAATACCAAAACCTTCCGCACATACCGAGCCGAAAGAATTTAGTGTTGCTCTGAGCGCTCTGGTCGGAGCTGTTATAGGTATGGTTGTTCTGACTCCTCTGTTTCGGATTGGATTCAACATGCGCGATGTAGGGCTGGTACTGGGTGGGCCTCTGGGAGCATTTTGTATGGTTCTGATTGTTCGTCGAGCCTCACGAAGCAGGTTTTTCCTCAAATTACTCTGGAGGATTTTTGGAGTAGCAGAGCGCTTGCCGGGATACGAGCGCCGCAGCCATGAAGAAGTGGTACGCATGTCCATTGAGCAATGGCTGAACTTGATAATCCCTTTGTTGGTAGTATTATGCTTTTATAGATCATGGTCAACGGAAGCCTCGGCCGATGAGGAAGTTGCGTTTCGGCGGCTCGGAAAGCTTATCTATGCTATGCACTCTTCATCCTCTGAATCCCTGCCGGTAATGGCCGATGAGATGATCCAGGAGGCGCGGAACTGCGGCTTTGAGGGACTCGACGGCTCGCCGGCGTTTTTGTCTTCCGTTGTTGGTCCGCAAAGCGTCATCTTTTGGACAAATGACCTTCAAATCAAGTACGAAACTTTTGGTCACATTGCTGAAGGTGACCAGGTCAAAATTGAGCGTCAGCCGGTTATCTTCGATGGTAAGGTAATGGAACGTGGATTGGTGAGGAAGCTTCGAGATAAAATTTAAACATGAGTAATTTAAGCATTTTAGCGATAGATTTTGGTACTACTAACTCGTATTTCTGCAAGTGCCCGGCAGACCAGATTTCGCCGGTTGGTGTGGACTTTGGTATGGGCCGCGATGGTATCCCCACTGCGATTCTTTACCGCGGCGACAAAGAACCCCTCGTCGGTAATCTGGCGTTGCATGAATATGGGGAAGCCTCGAGTGAAGAACGAAAGAATTACCATCTGTGTACACAATTCAAGCCTGATATTGCAAGAAGTAAAGACGCTGCCGGAAATGCAAAAGATTTTCTGCATACCGTTTTAGTGCAGTCGCAGCGGCAGCATATCACACTTGATCCTGTTCAAAATGAAGTGATTGTGGGAGTGCCGAGCGAGGCTGAGGACGACTTTCGGGCAAAACTGGCGGAAATCGCCAAAGCAGCAGGCTATGGCGATGTGAAACTTGTGGATGAGCCTAAAGGGGCTTTACTCTGTCATCTGTGGCATAAAGACTTCTCGCCGGATGAGGCTCGAAAGGGAGTCTTGGTTGTCGATTTTGGCGGAGGCACATGCGACTTCGCCTTCCTGTGCGGCCTGGAAGTACGCCACTCTTGGGGTGACATGGAGTTGGGGGGACGCTTGTTTGATGACCTCTTTTTTCAATGGTTCTTAGATGAAAATAATGATGTGCTCGAAAAAACTGAGCAGGCGGGCGATACATATTATGTACATTCGTACCTTTGCCGAAATGTGAAGGAATTTTTCTCACTGACGATGGCCAGAAACCGTTCTGAAAGTGTTAATAAATCTGTCGGGAGCTACGGCAGCATCAGAAGTATGAATTGGGGCAAGTTTTTGGGTAAAGCCAAAGCCTATTACCCAAGCCCTACTCTCGTTAGTTATCTGCGGGGAATTGGCCTTAAATCTGACAGGCTAATCCAACCCGATAGCCCGATAGACCTGAT
>JAVVFI010000464.1:0-3718 GCA_032250555.1 Sedimentisphaerales bacterium | reverse complement strand
CGTTAAAAGATGTTATGATAAATATTGCCGGTACGACATTGTTTTAAGTAAATTTAGTCTATACCAGCCAAATGCTGATATTTTTCTGTAATTCTTATGCAGAAAGAAAGATTATCAGTTCAAATTTCTTCTTATAACCGCAGCGGCAGAAATCTTTCGTTCTGCATTACCATGAGCAACCGTTATAGAAATCTGAACACTTCTAACTTTTGTTACAGAATTATCTACAAATTTCTGCTTTGTAAAAGTCATGGCGGTAACATTTTCACAGAGCACATAGCTACTGCCAGACACATTATCAATCAGATAAAGCTTGTTGTCTGTATTGTTATATTGATAAGTTATATCATCAACTCCGTTAGCTCTAAATAAACTGCATTCGTTGTCCGGCGAAAAGGGAGCAACAGTATCTGCCGTGCGAAGCTCACTTGTTATCCGAAGAAGAGCCTGCCGGGCACTGTTTATAGCCTTAAACATATCTTCATTTTCCTGATAATTTATGATCGAGGCGTTAATGGCAACGGCAATGGCAGCCAGGAGTGTGCTGGCTATTGCCAAAGCAAGAAGGAATTCGGCAACTGTAAAGCCACTTTCGTGTGCTTTCCTGCAGAAGCAATATCGGGGCTTTGATACCCGTAGCCGACAGTTCTTTTTTAGTGTTTTGAATTTTGTATGTCTCATTTTGAATCCCCCCTTACCGCCTTTTAGTATCGGGACCTAAGCCAACTGGCCGAGGTGATTTCCCTTGTGTTCAAAAAAATCTTCACACTTACCCGAACAAAGAAACTGCCATGGTTACTTACAACCTGCTCAAAATCCGATGCATTGACATTTTCGACTGTAACCTGCTGGCTGTAAGCACCAAGGTCGGTCAAAGAATTTCTGTCGGCACTGATGGGTGGAGAGAAAACCGCACCATTCAAATCGTCCAAATCATCATAGTCGACGAGTGTCTCGCCGGTCTCCGAGCCAAATGCGGCAGTGCCGGTGTTTGGATCGATTACCTCCAGAACAGTGCTAAGCTCCCTTATCTGTTCAATGAGAAATTCCGCGGTTGACAACTCAACTCCGGCACCGTTGGCTTGTGTGAATGCACCATTTGCTGAAACCAGGGAAACAATCGCAAGACCGACTAATATTATTGCAATTAACACCTCGATAAGTGTGAAACCGCCTCTGCATCTTGTATTTTTCATCTCGCACCTCCAATCCCATTCAATACATTACCGGGTGCAGCACATATAAAGAATTTACTTGCCCATAACGACACTGGACATCTTAAATATAGGCAGAATAATACTCATCGCAATAAAGCCAACCAAAACACCCATCACAACTATCATTATGGGTTCTATCATTGAAGTTACTGCTTTGATAACAGATCTAAGCTCTCTTGCGTAGTACTCGGAAACATCTCTTAACACATCGCTCATAGTACCTGAATCTTCGCCGCTTTTTACCATTTGAATCACATTGCTTGGCATTAGATTATACTGGCTCAGACTGGATGCGATTTTCTTGCCTTGACGAACTTCCTCATACACACCGAGCCACATCTCTTTGTAAAGAATATTTCCGGCTATTTGTGCTGTTATCGAAATTGTATTCAGTATCGGAACTCCGGCTTTTGTCAACACTCCCATCGTGTGAAGGCTTCGTGTTATATAAAGACTTCGGCAAAGTGTTCTTATAAGAGGCAATACCAATTTGGTTTTGTCCCACCACCTTCGCCCGCTCTCGGTGCCAATGAAATACCAGAAAGCCCAGAATGAAGCGCCTACAGCCGGTATAATAAAATACCAGTATCCCCGCATAAACGCGCTCGTAGCCATTAATCCTTTCGTTGGTCCCGGCAGCAGATGCTCCTTGCCCGCAAAAATGGTCGTAAACCGAGGAAGGACAAAACATAACAGGAAAACTGTAACTGTCACGGCCATAACCGCTATTATAACCGGATAAACCATAGCACCTCGAACTTGAGATCGTGTTTCGGCTTCCGAATCAAGATACTCTGATAATTTTTCGAGCATTTTACTGAGCGAGCCGCTGACTTCCGCTGCTGCCACCATATTTATGTAAAGTT
Source organism: Sedimentisphaerales bacterium (assembly GCA_032250555.1). Taxonomy (GTDB): domain Bacteria; phylum Planctomycetota; class Phycisphaerae; order Sedimentisphaerales; family Anaerobacaceae; genus NIOZ-UU13. The sequence continues at coordinate 1,635 of JAVVFI010000464.1, read as the reverse complement.
CACTGAAGATATTAGGATACACGCCAAGCGCCTGAGAAAAACTTTCTCCGGATTCGATTCTATTTTTCAGGTCAACAATAATGGCCTTGAATTTATCCTTAGTGTTTTGCTCGGCAATTGACTCCAGCGAGTCCTGAAGACTTATCCCCGCTCGGACCATAATTGAAAGCTGTTTTGTAAAATTCAGAATATCTTTTCTGTTAGGCCCGCCCTCAACTTTGAAATTCCTTATCATGTCCCACGTGTTTTGCGGCTTTTTCCCGGAACTTATTGGTGCGGAGTCAGGTTCCCGAATGAAATTGGACTGCTCCCCTGACTTCTGGTTACCTTCGGATTTGGACGATTTACCTCGAGTCGCAACCGCAGTCGCACCTTTTATTTTATGTGTCAATTCTTCAAACATAAGTATACCCTATCTTTTTCTTTTTGCTTTTGCCGATCCCGGCGCCTGAACCATTTCAACATCTCTTGGCACAAGGGTCTTTTCCATCTTTGCAGGATTACTTGATCGCATCACCGCTTCGTCTCTATCGATATACCCCTTGGAATACATCTCGGCTATGCTGTAATCCAGGTTTTGCATGCCCAGTCTTCTCGAAGTCTCGATAATATTCGGTATCTCGTAGATTCTGTTTTCACGAATACAGTTCCTTACTGCGGAGGTACACAGCAATATCTCAGTACAAGGCACCATACCAGGCTCATCTACGCGTTTAAATAATGTTTGAGATATAACGGCCTGAAGCGTATTAGCCAACATTGTTCGAATCTGGTTCTGCTGGGCCGCGGAATAAACATCTATTATACGTTCAATTGTCTGCGATGAATTAATAGTATGCAGCGTACTGAACACAAGGTGTCCCGTCTCTGCGGCCGTCATTGTGAAACTGATGGTTTCCAGGTCTCTCATTTCACCGACCATTATGATATCGGGGTCTTGTCGCAAAACATGCTTTAGACCAGAGGCGAAATCCGGACAGTCGGCACCGATTTCACGCTGTTCTATCATACACTCTTTATTCTCTAAAGCATATTCTACGGGATCTTCCAGTGTCATGATACGTTTTCTGTACTTCATATTAATTGACCCTATCATCGCCGCCAGTGTCGTACTTTTTCCCGAACCTGTATGGCCGGTCACAAGCACCAAACCTCGCGGAAGGTCTGTCAGTTCTTTCACTATCGGCAGAAGATGCAAATCCTCTATCATGGGTATCTCATTGGGAATCACTCTAAAGGATATTGCCATTGTTTCACGCTGAAAATGAGCATTAACGCGAAAGCGGTGACCGTCTTCCAGATATGTTGAGAAATCGAGGTCTTTATTTTGCTTGTATTCTTTGAATCTGTCTGCATCAACCATTGAACTAATCATTTCTTCTGCGTCTTTTGCAGTGACTTCAGGAAAATCCATATCTATCAGTTCCGTATTCTTTCGCAATATTGGCGGTATCCCAACGTTGATGTGAACATCACTTGCGCCGTTTTCTATAGCTTTTGCTAATATAGTTTTTATATCTGTCATATTACGTTTCCTTCCAAATAATTTGCATCGTACCCCAGCTCTTTTACTTGTCGTTTTCGACAAAGACCTCGTTTTCATTTATCCCGTACACTTCGGTTACTCTGAGCACC
>JAVVFI010000463.1:0-3722 GCA_032250555.1 Sedimentisphaerales bacterium | reverse complement strand
GACGTCGATGTTGCCACCGAAATGGCGGAGATGACAAGAAACCAGGTTCTTGCACAGGCCGGTATCTCGATGCTTGCTCAGGCCAACACAATGCCTCAGATGGCACTGACACTGCTTAGATAAAACAACAAAGCCTGGCCGGCACTTAGATAAACAGGTCAATTAAGATTGCTCTGTAAGCCGGCCTGGAACCGGTTGGTTGAGTTATTAATCGACTCCAAAGGGCTGTGAACAATAAAGATATTGTTCACAGCCCTTTTTCATTATACAAGCTATAAGCCAGAACCTCGCACATCTTCTACGACCTCATCATAGATCCTCATTTCGGTATAAATTTGACCGCAAAAGACAGCTTTTATTAATCTAATCTCATTTGGATTTTCCGGTTTGTATACTATAGTTTATAAAAGGGACGACTTCTATGAACAGACAGTTCCGATAATTCGTTTGAAACTAACTCAATATATCTTTTTATAAAAGAGGGACAGCAGAAATGGAGATTGAACGCCTCCCGGAAAATGTTTTCTTCGTTTGTTTACAAGAACGACAATTGAGAAATGAGCTTGTAGCCATCAACGATACCCTCAGCAGTGGATGCACCTGTGATGTAGTTATTGATTTCTCCAACGTCGAGATACTGACTTCCGAAGGCATAAGCAGCTTAATTATATTAGAAAGGCTGCTGAATAGTTTCGGGCATAAAATCATTTTGTGCGCCGTTTCTCCGAATAACCTACAGGTTCTTGAGCGAACCGGTATTCAGCCATTATTCGAATTTGTTACTGATGAGTTTTCCGCATTGTAATCTATACGAAGCTCTTCTGCATTTTGATCATTGAACCATCTCAGTTAATTTAACCGATTGCTCCTTATCTTCCATGTCATCACTTCTATCAGACCATAAATAAATGACGAACTTTTTATTATCGGTCGTTAATTCTGAGCCTGTCTCAGATACTCTATTATACTTGAACCTTGCCATTTCAGACCAAAATCTTCTCTCGGACGCCATGTCTAAAACCCTGAAAGTAACCGAAGACCTTGCTTTTGTAAGGGAAGTTCTGTATCGTAGTATTGCTAACCTTTTGAAGCAAACTGAAATTGATAATACATCTGATACCGAGCATGGATAAATGGTAAATCCATGCATAAGAAACAGGAAAAAGTTACCATGTATTTTCATGTAGAAGAACGCAGGGCCTGGATCAGAACGCAAACTCATACAGTTGTCTATGATCGCGATCCAGACTACAGCCGTTTTGCAAAGGATTCGACAGGGGTAGTCAAACGCATGCTGCGTATCTGGCTTGCTGAGGGTAAAGGCGGCAAGCCTTACCTGTGTGCTTACCTCGGCACAGTAACCTTCTGCTTTATAGGACCTTCTTTTCGAGAGCTTTACCGGTTATTCCATCTCACATCGAGGGCAGCAAAAACCGCCGGGACTGAAGATAAGGCATTACGTAATCGCCTTACAGGGCTGCTCCGTATGTATATTCAAGAAGAATACAAATCGTAGAACATCTCACAGAAACGCCTACCATTTTTCAGTACAAAATCCCTTACATTTCAGACTGCGGAAGAGGTACTAAAACTATAGAAAATATAAGCTTATAATTGTGTTTTTTTCTGGACATAGAGCCTGAAAATTGGTACAATAGAGGCTGTAATTTTCAATCAAGGAAGAGGTACTATTCAAGGGTGGGAAGTTTATGCTTGAGGTTATAACAATAAGTTATTGGCATTGAAGATTATTCGAGATTGAAATAACCAACAAGTATATCACAATGAGGGGATATCATTTCTTCCAATCCATGTAATAGTTTTGCTTAGCTTAGCAGCAATTGTCAAGGATTTGCCGGGGAGGCTGTTAAGAAGCGAGAGGCAGGACACTCTACCAATAGTTTTGCGAAAAAAATTAACGCAAGAAACTCAATTGGGTTTTCAAGTTAGTTGGAGGTTTAGGTCTCATTAAAAAAGAACCTAAAGGAAGGAAGATGATGAAAACAAAACTAATCGCAATTTTTGCCCTTGCTATCTTATTGCTGATGACCGGCAGTGCAGTAAATGCAAATCAATTAGTAGATTTTCTTGATTACACTGATAATCAAGAACCATTCCCTCCCGGCCCGAATTTCTTTCCAGGCGGGGCAACCGATGGTTATCTTATCTCGGGCCCAGACTGGGGCTGGACACACACATTTAGTTTTGAGGGCCCCTTACCTCCATCTTCGATAATCTCCGCAACATTAGAGATCAGGCAGTTTGGCGTCTTGACATATGATGAACATCTGATAAAACTCGATGGAGTTAATGTGGGAATTTTGGATAACGGATTTGCAGGTGAGCAATCGCACACCACCACCTTTATTCTCGATTCGGGCCATATAGCTAATCTGATGGACGGGACAGCTAATATATGGTTAGATATTAATAATCCCAACTCAGTGGCCATATATTGGTCCAGACTTACGATTAATTATATCCCCGCGGGCCTTGACCGTATCGAAGTCAGCGGGCCAATTCAGGTTAATGAGGAATCGGGCACCCAATACACATGTACAGCTTACTTTATTAACAGCGGCAACGAAACCAGCAGTAATATAACCAACAGTGCCGCATGGACCGATAGCTCCAACTTTGCATCGATTGATTCCAGCGGCTTTCTGACAACGTCTTCAGTTTTGTCGGATGAACCCTGCCAGATAAAGGCCGCTTTTGGAAATGAGACTGATACTCTTGATATAACAATTAAGAATATTGTCCCAACAGTATCCATTTCGGCAACAACCCCTCTCGCGGCCGAACCCGGCTTTAACGGTTTCTTTGAGATAAGCAGATCAGTAGCTACAAATGAGACTCTTCGGGTATATTATGGTACAGCCGGCAGCACTGCGACCTCAGGAGCTGATTATATGGAGCTGTTGGGTTACGTAGATCTTCTACCCGGGGAAACTGTCACTCCTGTTTCTATAATCGTAGTTGACGACGCAATTGAAGAGGCTACCGAGACAGTGAAACTGACACTTACGGCAGATCCCTCATATATTATTAACACAGCCAGTGCAACCGTAACGATTTCCGATGATGAGGAAGGGACACCTCCGGAAACCTCGGGGCATATACCCGCAAAGGATTCGATTCAGGTCCCGAGAGATACGATCATTCAGGTACATGTCACAGATGCCGGCTCCGGCGTGGAATACGATGGCGGACCAATTACGATTCACGTTGAGGGTGACCTTATTTACGATGGAGCCGATGAGACTTCTGAAGGTATCTACAACTCTACAGGCAAGACACAAACAGTAAAGGGTATATGCAGACGTGTAGGCACCGAAACGGACTATATGTTTGTTTTTCAGGCATCTGATTTATTCGATTACGAGCAAGAGATTAACGTTGAGATAAATGCGACAGATAAGACCGGTTATGAAATAACGGACACTTATTCTTTCTATACTCTGATGCAAACGTTCGGGAAGAACATCAAGGTGAACTCGGATGCCGGCAAATTAGCGCAGAACCATCCGGACAGTGCAACAGATTCATTAGGCAATATATGGGTAGTGTGGGAGCATGCTGTTATTGCCAATGATTCCGATATTTATATCGGCAAGCTGCCGGAAGGGGGAAGCGCCTTCGAAACGAGTCAGCTTGTGTTTGGCGATCTGAATAACCAGCTAAGTCCCGCTATTGCGATTGACGGCGATGATATAATATAT
>JAVVFI010000462.1:0-3738 GCA_032250555.1 Sedimentisphaerales bacterium | reverse complement strand
CGGGCACCCGGATCTTGCCGGCAGGTTTTCAGGTTGGACCCAGATTCAGGCCTCTGCCGATCGAGATCGTCTTTGAAAAGGACGTTGCGGTCACCTTGCGTGACGGTGCGAGAATCTATGTCGATGTATTTCGGCCTGTAGGCACCGAGAAAGTGCCTGTTATCATTGCGTGGAGCCCCTACGGCAAAAGCGGGGGGACTGCTCCCAGGACGACAGGACTTTTTGACATGCTTGGCCTCGACAACGGTATGCTTTCGGGGCTGGCTAAGTTCGAGGGGCCAGACCCCGCATACTGGTGTGCGCAGGGATACGCTATCTGCAATCCCGACCCGCGAGGAGTCGCCCATTCGGACGGCGACATAACAATGATCGGACGGCAGGAAGGGAAGGATTGCCACGATTTGATCGAATGGCTCGCCGTGCAAGATTGGTGCAACAGCAAGGTCGCGATGAGCGGCACTTCCTATCTCGCTTTCTCACAATGGTTCACGGCTGCCGAACAGCCACCGCATCTGGCTGCAATCAACCCGTGCGAAGGCTTGAGTGACGCATATCGCGATCTCTTGATGCGTGGCGGGATACCGGATATTGAGTTCACAAAGCGACTACAAGTGAATCATGTTGGCAAGGGAAAGCGCGAAGATGTTTATGCAGAGGCTCTGCGTTATCCGCTGGCAAACAACGAGATTTGGGAAGATAAAATCCCAATGTTCGACAAGATTACTGTGCCGGCATACGTGGTTGCCAGCTATTCAAATACCTTGCATACAGCAGGTACGTTCCGTGCCTGGCGAAGAATGGCTTCGAAGGAGAAATGGCTGCGCATTCACAATTCGCAGGAATGGCCCGACTACTATGAAGAAGTCAATAAAGAGGATATACGTCGCTTTTTCGACCACTATCTGAAAGGTGTGGATAATAGTTGGGAGACAACGCCTCGCGTTCGGTACTCAGTACACGACTTCGAGGGAGGGGACCTCATAAATCAGCCGGCAGACGAGTTCCCACCGAAGGATGTCGCCAACACAAAGTTCTACCTCGATGGCAGATCGCGGAACCTTACCCTGCAAGCGCCCGTGCAAGAAGTCACAGCCGCTTATGATACCCAGGCAGATCCTGGATTGGCATCATTCATCATCCGTTTTGAAAAGGAAACTGTCGTGGTCGGCTATCCCAAGGCTCATCTCTGGGTAGAATCCAAGGGTGCTGACGACATGGAATTGTTCTTTCTTGTCCAGAAGCTGGATGCCTACGGCAGTCATCTGCAGCAGTTTGTTGTCCCCAATCAGGGTGCCATGATGCAGGATTTCACAGAGCGGGGCGGATCAGTTTTGCGCTACAAGGGGTCCAATGGCCGACTACGAGTCTCCGCCCGGCATTTGGATAAAAAACTCTCGACCGATGAAATCCCTGCACACACCTTCGACCGTGTTGAAAAATTGCAACCGGGCGAGATCGCGGAAATCGAGATCAACCTCTTCCCGATCGGGATGGCTTTTTATCCCGGCGAACAACTGCGCGTGGTAATCAGCTCGAAAAACGATTTGGGAGCCATCATGCCGGGTACGCCCGCCTATGTTCCAGAGAACAAGGGGCAGCACATTATCCACACCGGCGGATCGCACCCATCCTACCTTCAGCTTCCTATCAAGTCAGCGGATTGATCGCAGGAGGCTGTCCGGCCAATTCGATGCCGTCAGCGTACGCCGGACAGCCTCCCGGTCCCCTGTTTTTTCAGCCCGTAGCATATACCCAGCTTGTCCATCCGTGCTCTCAGGGTATTTGCCTTGATACCAAGCAGTACGGCAGCGCCTCGCGGTCCGTTGATCTTGCCGCCGGTCATTTTGAGAACTCGGCCGATATGGTTGGCCATTGCCTGGTTAAGGTCGGTGGGCTGTTGCGAAGCTGCTGCCACGTCTGGAGAAACGCCAGCGGAGTTAAATTTACCCGGTTCCAGTGTATCGAATGTAAGCGGACCTCCCTGGTGACAGATCAGCTCGCGCTCGACCAGATTTTCGAGCTCGCGGACGTTGCCCGGCCAGGGATAGTCAGCCAGCCTGCTTAGTACGCCAGGGGCAATGGTGGGAGGTTTTTTGCGTCCCAGCTCAAGAGACTTAAGTTCCATAAAATAGTTTGTCAGCAGCGGAATGTCTTCTCTGCGTTGCCGCAGTGGCGGGATTATAAGCGGGAACACGTTAAGGCGGTACCAGAGGTCCTCCCTGAACTGGTTTTCCGAGACCATTGTCTCAAGGCTCCGGTGTGTGGCGGCAATTATCCGGATATCCACAGGGATCGACTTTGTCCCTCCCACACGCTCGATTTCCCTGCTCTGTAGCACTCGCAATAGGCGAATCTGAGCCTGCTGCGGAAGCTCGCCGATTTCGTCGAGAAAAATCGTGCCGCCATTGGCGCGTTCAAACCTCCCCCGCTTTTCGCTGTTTGCGCCGGTAAAAGCGCCTTTTTCGTGACCGAACAACTCGCTATCGATTAGATTCTCCGGAATCGCCCCTACGTAGGAGGTCATATGTTTAAGATAATTGCGCGCATAGCCAAGAAGCCCGGAATGAGTAATGAGGAGTTCGAAAAATACTGGCTGGAGGTACACGGACCTCTCACCCTAAAGATTCCTGGCATAAGAGGGTACAAACAAAACCGTCTACTTGTAGGGCCCCTCGGTCTGGAATCCTACCGGGAGCACCTGCACAAGGGTGGCAACAACGAGGATTTGAACCTTCAGGAGGAGGGCTTCGGTATCGTAGAGATATATTTTGATGATTTCGAGGCACTCAATTGTTTTCAGGAGTGGTTGCATACCAACGATGGGCAGGTGTATCAGGACGTTGAGGAGAACTTCCAGGATAGATCCAAGATAGAGATCTTTGGGGTGTTTGAAGAGTTGAATATGATGTAGCGGTCTTATGTTTAGATAGAAAAGTTAGTTAGCCGACAGATGTCTTGCTAATCCTACTGCTGTCACCACCGGCGTCCAATTTTGATCCCCCTCAGGGGGGTAGTTTTGGCCGTTTTTCTCTGGATCTGATTCTCCAGCTTTCATCCCCTGTTTCGATAATTTCACAGTGATGAGTCACCTGGTCAAGTAAGGCCGTGGTCATCTTGCCATCACCACCCGACTTGAGCTTCCTTTAAAAAAAGCTGTCAGGGCCCTAAAAAAAGACTTCATATTGAATCTACTGGCCCGGCACCAGTGGAACAGGACCCGGGCCGCCGAGTTGCTCGATGTTGAACGAAAAACACTATACCTAAAATGAAACGACTTAATATTCAGGCAAATCACAATCGATACGAGTAATGTTTGACGGACAACGAGTATATAATCACTCATTTTAAAATATTGTAATTAAATCAAATAATTACACTTGTTTTTCGTTTGAGATGAGTCGTTTTCGACTCACAGCCGTAAGCCCATTCTATTGAGATTAAATCCTATCATACTGAAATAATAGAACATAATTCATTTGTGCTTTTCTGGCATGTTAGTTGCTGTTTATGACCATCGGCAGTTCCTGATTTGCAGGCACTTATGTATATGGTTTCTAACAAGAATCTTTGCAAAGTAGTCGGCAGGGCTAGGTCAGCCATGCAGTGATGCCTTTAAAACGAAATGCGTTCGGCAAACGGTTTTAGGCAAGGGAAAGCTGATTGTGGAATCATTATCATTTATTTAAGGAGCAGGATTGACAGTGAAGACGAAGTTCCTCTTTGTCACCGGTGGAGTTG
>JAVVFI010000461.1:0-3743 GCA_032250555.1 Sedimentisphaerales bacterium | reverse complement strand
GCGGCTGCCGAAAAGGGGTGGCAAACCAAAGGGATAGAAGCTGACCGATCGGAAATTGAATTTGGACGGAACCATGGGCTAAATATCATTGAAAGCGACATACAGTTATTAAACACGGAGGATTTGCAAAATACAAAGGTGCTCTCCTTACTTAATCTACTTGAGCATATGCGAAATCCGGTTGCGACTCTTGTCAATCTGGTCAATGCCCTCCCTTCAGAAGCTTATGTAGTGATTGAAGTACCTCGACATCCTTCATTGAGTTCTTTTGTGAATTTAGCATTTCCGAATTTGGCCTATCGACATATATACCCCCCGGATCACCTTCATGTCTTTACCGAAAAATCTATAGGTTTATTACTTGAAGCGGCGAGTTTGGAACCGCTGGCATTATGGGAATTTGGGCAAGATTTTCAGCATTTTGTTTCTAATGCGGCGATCAATGCAGGATTAAAGGAAAGTGAGTTTCTAAAGGCAGTTATAGATGTATCCGTGGCTGCACAGCAAGCTATAGATGACTTAAATTTTTCTGATGTCTTATTTATTATCTCTCGCAAAGAATAGGAAGAGAATGGGTCACGAACTATTAAGTATAATCACTGCAAAAGGAAAATCCACCGGACTCCCCAACAAGAATTTACGTCTTTTGTGTGGTAAACCTCTGGTTCAGTGGACGATTGAAGCTTCGCTGCAATCACATTTTATAACTCGTACGATTGTTTCCTCAGATAAAAAGGAAATATTAGCCTTGTCGAAACAACTTGGAGCTGATCCCATCGAGAGACCCCCGAAGTTGGCAACCGATACAACCGATAGCGAAAGTGTTCTTGTGCATGTCATTGATTATCTCAAAAAGAGTGAAGGTTATATTCCAGATGTTCTTATTTTGTTACAGCCCACTTCGCCACTGCGTACTTACAAAGATATTGATGAAGCAATGAATTTGTATTTTGACAGTGCTTGTTCTGCTGTTATTAGTGGCTTTAAACTTGAAAATAATTCATTGAAGGATTTTATTATAGATGGAGAAGATAGACTGAAAGCTATTACGAATGATAAGTTCCCCTTTACACCAAGACAACAGCTTCCACAGACATTCCGTTCAAATGGTGCCATCTATATTATTAAGGCAGATTTATTTATGCAAAAGCACACCTTACTAACTAATAACACGAGACCTTTCATTATGGATAAGCATAGAAGTATTGATATAAACAATATGGAAGACTTTATTGCTGCTGAAGACTATTTGAACAAAGAAAATTGTGAGGTATCTATAAAAAAACTAAGCATAAATGTAAAATTGGCACATAAATACACGGAGAGCACCTTAAGATGACTTATATACCTAAGCTGAAATATGTTTTCGTGCAGACAAGAGTACATCAGATTGACTTTCACATGCCACTTCTTCGCTACCTGAATAAACTCGGAATAATTCCACCCGTTTTAGCTGCATGTAAAGATGTTATCAGAACATTAATGGATAATAATATTTCCTTTGATCATCTCCGAGGTCTTCCGAAAGACTATGATATCATGATTTCATTAGCAGGTTCATTCCTTCCATTTGGCAGGAACTGCCTGGAGAAAAGCGCCAAAGCTGGAAAATTCAATGTGTACGTTGGACAATTACCTGTACCATTCCGTTATGAGGTTGAGGGTCTTAGTACAGCAGGTACCAAATTTTTTCATGCAATGTGCATCTCCGATCAAAGAACAATCGACAATATCAAACTCTTCAACAACGAAGTAGTTTGTCTAAATACCGGCCATCCTGCATGGGACTTATTTTCTACGGAACAATTCCAGAGAGAAGTAACAGATATAAAACGCCGATACGGTAATAAATTATTGGTTGTAACAGTCAATAACGAGACAAAAGAAGAGTTCTTACATTGTCAACAAGCTATATATTATGGCGAATCTCAGGGCTTTACGGTAATTCTGCAAGTACATCCGGGATACCAATTTAAGGTTCCAGAACAGTTTGTGAAGTATGTTAATCCAGGTATAAATAGATATGCTTTGTTTGCCGCCGCTTCGCACGTAATAGCTTCTATCCTTAGCTCCGTAGTTCCTGAGTGCTTGTATTTAGGCACAAAAGTAAGCTGTAAACCTTTTGGGATAAAGGGTGGTATTTGGGGCCGGTGGTCCTGGTATAACAAACCCGATGAGTGGTATCAAGACATATTACCTTTCTATGGCAAAGAATATCTCGATATGATTCCATTAACTCATGATGAAAATTCAATGAAACATTTTTTGTCTTCAGATGAAAGAACTTATACTAAAGAGGATGTTAACAGGATATTCGGTTGGCCTGAAGTTGATAATTTCACGGAGAATATCTTTCAGACCATTGAAACTCACTTCGGCGAACATAAAAATATACAAGCCGCTCTTGTTAAAAGCAGAGCATGGCGGGGTATAAACGAATATTTCGGTTGGAGATGTGAAATACCAAACTCTCCCATCAAACATATAACAGACCCAACAGCATTGTTAAAAGGCGGCATTAATGCTTTAAATCATGGCGATATCAACACGGCAATTAGTTTTCTCCGATATGCAGAGAAGTTCAGTAGTTTCGACAAATTTGAACTCATCCAGTTTGCGTTGGCAACCTGCTATCACTCAGCTAACCAATGTAAAGAAGCACAAAAATACATTTACAGAGCTTTAGCTATCAATCCTGATTGCATTGAATATCAAAATCTTAAAAAACGAATAGAAGCAGTGGCTCTATGAATTGATATATGCAGGAGTTGGTATCGCTTAAATATTGAAAAACTTATTTGGTGTAGTTACTGAGCAATGATGGGGGCTTAGGATAACAATTTCCGATATTGCAAACGTTTGATAATTTGATGTTCATATATTTTTTTCCGTGTTTAGCTGCAATATTTGCCGGTATTAGCTAAAAACAGTTAATACGCCCTTTTATCATCATAGGCAAAGAATTTGCTAAATAATGAAAACAACAGGCAAGGTCTGTCAAAAGTAGAATAACAAGGATAATTGATGATTATAAGCAGAACGCCATTTCGCATCTCCTTCTTCGGGGGTGGTACGGATTACCCACTCTGGTACAAGGAAAATGGTGGGGTAGTACTGAATACGACCATCAATAAATACTGCTATATAAGCTGTCGGTTTTTGCCGCCATTTTTTGATTATAAGTACCGAATAAGATATAGTCTGCGTGAGGAAGCTACAAAGCTTTCTCAAATAAAACACCCTTCAGTGCGCGAGTGCCTGCGCTTTATGAGGATAGAACAAGGCATTGAGATGGTGCATACCAGCGACCTGCCTGCACGGTCTGGAATTGGCTCGAGTTCGGCTTTTACAGTTGGCTTTCTGAATACTCTACACGCCTTAACAGGTCGGATGGTCGGCAAAAGACAGCTTGCTTCGAATGCAATATACATCGAACAGGACATTATCGGAGAACATGTAGGTTCTCAGGACCAGGTAGCTACTGCTTTCGGCGGATTTAACAGGATAGAATTTAATGGCAAGGAAAACTTCTTTGTTCAACCAGTAACAGTAAACTCAAAAAAGATAACAGAACTTCAAAACCACATAATGTTCTTTTTTACCGGATTCTCCAGGACCGCATCTGAAATTGCCTCGGAACAGATTCAAAATATATCCTCTAAAACAGTCGAATTACGAACGATGAAGGAGATGGCTGAGGAGGGCGTTAACATTCTAAATAATAGCAGAGAGAAAATAGAAAG
>JAVVFI010000460.1:0-3768 GCA_032250555.1 Sedimentisphaerales bacterium | reverse complement strand
AGGATTATCGTCCAACAGTTGTGATATCAATTTGTATTTTGCTCTGTATTCGTTCACAACTTTTAGCCTTGATTTTCGAGCGAAGTCGAAGTATTGTTGTTTTGTAGATTTTGTTCTCATTTGCCTGTTCCTTTCTCATTGGTTTTTCGTCAATTCAATGATAACAGGAGCAGGCTTTTTTCGTATAAGGTTTTACATAAATTTCTTTCCGCAACAGAAACTAATTAGTCTTCTTTCAACTATTTTCCCCCGGCTTTTAAGTCATAATAATACCAAATCATCGTCAGAATTCCACAACCATTTTTGCTTCATTTTACCAAACAAACCGCACTTGTCCTGCGCTTGCCCTTACGTAATTAAGTTGATATACTAAGAGCGTGAATAGACTCGGAGAATATATTTGATGTTCCGAAGATAATTTTAAATGTAAATATGGCTTTATGAACTCAAACGCTGAAAGTTGAATGGAGGTGGAAGTTATATGTTTTTGAATCAACCTTTGAGAACTGTCTTGTTATTATCTGCGATTTTTATGAGATTGGATGTCACTACTGCCCGGGAAGTAACATATGCCGAACGTTTGGGTTGGCCTTCAGGCACAAAAGTGGTGATTTTCCATGTGGACGATGTGGGTATGTCGCATAATTCCAACCTTGGGGCAATTAAAGCTGTTGAAGATGGTGTCGCCACCTCGTTAAGCATTATGATGCCGTGTTCCTGGGTACCGGAATATGCGGCCCATCTCAAGGCGCATCCAAACACAGATGCCGGCGTTCATCTTACACTTACGGCGGAATGGAAGAATTATCGATGGGGCCCTGTTGTAGGCAAACCGGCGGTGCCGGGGCTTGTGGACCCAGATGGTTACTTATGGAAAAATGTCCTCGATGTTGTCACTCATGCTACTGCCGATGAATTCGAAACTGAGATTCGTGCTCAAATCGACAAGGCCCTGTCTATGGGGATTGAACCTACCCATTTGGATTCCCATATGGGAACATGTTTTGCACCGCAGTTTATCGATCGCTATGTGAAAGTGGGTATCGAAAAGAAGATACCAATTCTCATATTCGGAGGGCATATGCAGTATATCGGTGATGAAGTCGGCCCTCGTAGATCACTGGTAAATTCTATCGCAGAAAAAGTATGGGAGGCCGGACTTCCGGTTCTCGATGATCTTGTGACAAGCCCAACAAGTGCTAAAGAATATGAGGGGAAAAAGGCTGAATTAATTAAATTACTACGCGATATGAAACCTGGTATAACCCAGATTATTGTTCACTGCACTGTACAGACCGAGGTATTCTCACACATTTCCGGCTCAGGTGCGAATCGAGAGGCCGAGCTTCGTTTACTGACTGATCCTGATATAAAAAAGTTCATCGAAAGCGAGGGAATCATTCTAACTACCTGGCGCGAATTAAAAAAACGGCGATAAACTAACTACGACTCGCAGCGCCAATCATCGTTCTGGCTACATCCTGTAGCGGCACGATTTTCTGAGCTGCTCCGCGGTCTATAGCTTCCTTTGGCATACCAAAAACAATACATGATGCTTCGTCCTGTGCTATGGTAAATGCACCGTTTTGACGCATATTCATCAATCCGCCTGCTCCGTCATTTCCCATTCCGGTTAGAATTGCCCCGACAGCATTGGCACCGGCGTACTTTGCGACCGAGTTAAACAATACTTCGGCACTGGGTCTTTGGTGGCATACGGCTGGTCCGTCTTTTACAGCAACATAGTAATTTGCACCGGAACGCTGCAGGAGCATATGCAATCCACCGGGAGCTATTAGAACAGTTCCCGGAATAACACGGTCTCCGTGCTGGGCTTCTTTGACGTTTACTGTACACTCACCGTTGAGACGCTGGGCAAAGGACGTTGTAAAATTGGCTGGCATATGTTGAACCACTACCGTCCCCGGTGCATTGGCCGGCAAAGCAGGAAGCACACATGATAATGCCTGGACGCCGCCGGTTGATGCCCCAATGGCAAAGATTTTATTCGTAGTTGCAGCCATATGCAGTTTAGTTGGCGGTGATGTATCTCGTTCTTGCGGTACTGTATGTTTGTTGATACGGGCCTTCGATGCAGATTTAATTTTTTCAATAAGGTCGTCACAGGCATCGCCAACGCTATACGCCGGACCTGGTTTGCTTATAACTTCTACTGCACCGGCTTCAAGGGCCTCCATAGCAGCCTTACCAGCCTTGGGAGTTACAGAACTTAGAATGATAACCGGCATCGGATGGGATTTCATCAATTTTCGCAGAAACGTTATTCCGTCCATTCTTGGCATTTCAACGTCGAGCGTGAGCACATCCGGCTTAAGCGACAAGATTTTATCGCGTGCAACAAAGGGATCAGGTGCTGTCCCGACAATTTCAATATTGGGGTGTTTACTCAATTGCTGGCTCAGTATTTTACGCACTATAGCAGAGTCGTCAACTATCAAGACTTTAATTTTTGTTTGAAGAGCAGTAGCCATGCTTTATCTCCTCTAAAATAGTTTAGCTTGTCAGACTGAATAAAGCTGTACTGATCCAATCTTTAAATCTCAGCAACATATCCGGACGCTCATCTTCGGCAAGCTCTTCAAAGGCGGATTCAGTTTGATGGCAAAATTCCGCCATATCTTCAATACCTACCATTCCTGATTCCCCCTTTATTTTATGCAGAATCCGTTTTATTATTGCGGCGTTTTCTGGCCGATTTTTCCCCGCCTCATATTCCAGGGTTGCCTGCTCAAGTTCATCGAGCATTGAACCGGCTGATTCTATATATTCATCTAACAGGCTGTCGATATCATCCGGGATTTCTATCTTACTCGGTTCCGGTAGCGGGCTGTTATTCCTTATGCCCGAAAAATTTTTATTACTCATAATTAGTCTCCAGATAGCTTTTTAGTTTTTCATGATTAGCCTTGAGGCCACCAGATATCCTTCAATGTTTAATATACAAATGTTTGACTGCTCTACAAACTCGTTCCATTTCGGGCAATCTCCGCCATTTTTAATTGTCGGAATAGTGATATCAAATACATCCGCTTGGGAATTAGCTATTACCGGAAGCAGTAATCCACTGGTAACATTGGACAGCTCTTTGAGAGCATCATGACAGGTTTTATCACTTACTTCTGTCAGTGCACCTATGTTTTCCGCAAGGATTCTGCAGAAATCCAGACCTGCGAGTATTTGAATAGTCCCGTTTTTTGGTCCGGTGAAACTTATTTCGGCCAATACTGTTTGTTCGGGTGCGGTCATATCATCTTCAGGCGGCATAATGGTCAGGAAGGCCATTGTTTCAAGTGCCTGTGCTAAAGAGTCGGTTAGTGTATTTTCTATTTCAATCATTCTTTTATACTCCAACAGTCTGTGTTATTACTTCCTTGAATTCTTCCGGTGTAAAAGGCTTATGCAGATAGGCCTTTGCGCCATCGGCCAACAGACCTTCGATTCGAGTTGTGCTGGATTCGGTTGTTACTACGACGACAGGGATGTTTTTGGTGGCTTCGTTGCCTCTCATATGATAAATCATTTCAATCCCGCCCATCTCCGGCATATTCAAATCTGCGAGCACTAAATCTATATTTGTTTTGGCGAGAACTTTCAGGGCTTCCGAACCGTTCTCCGCCTCCAGTATTTCCTCGACTTCCAGTCCGAGCATGTCGATGATTCGCCTTATTGCCTTGCGGGTTAATGAAGAATCATCCACAATCAATATATTCAAAGCCATGTTATGTCTCCTTCACAATTTCTTTTTGT
>JAVVFI010000045.1:0-19574 GCA_032250555.1 Sedimentisphaerales bacterium | reverse complement strand
TATTGCATGGCTGGTGCGAGGTCTGTTATGCCGAAAATACGAAATACAAAGCCGGCTTTCCGCTAACGACAACAATACCGAATATAAAAATCCGATCAGCGCCTCTGCTCCTGAAATCTCTAACCAGTCCGGTGAATAATCTGGACTGATGGTCTGAGAGACCGTAAAATAAAAGGCAATAAATGATGTGGCTTGTATCATAATGTACAAGCCATCTTTTTTGGAGGTCTTAACAATGAAACGCATAACGATAATGCTGATTTCCATTTTTGCCTTTAGTATAACTATCTATGGAAACGAAGATTCTGATCCTGATTTAGTACCGCGAATTTCCGGCCAATGGTGGCAGGTGGCCGGCAATCCGATGGATCATAAATACGCCACCGAAAGGCAGCAGCCCGTTGATTTTGCTGTATGGCAGGCGGCCGACGATACTTGGCAGCTATGGTCCTGCATTCGCAATACAACAGCAGGCGGTAAAGGGGGAAACACACGGTTCTTCTATCGCTGGGAAGGAAAAAAACTTACCGATACCGACTGGAAACCGATGGGCATCGCTATGGAAGGCGACCCTTCGTTAGGTGAAGCGCCCGGCGGGCTGCAGGCCCCGCACGTAGTCAAAATAGGCGGGATCTATCATATGTTTTACGGCGACTGGATGAATATCTGCCAGGCCACCAGCAAAGACGGAAAAAAATTCAGGCGTTTGATTCATGATAACAACAAAACAGGGATGTTCAACGAAGGCGTTGGAGAACATGCACGTGATCCCATGATACTTAAAGTCGGCGATTGTTATCACTGTTATTACACCGCCCACTCGATGCGCTCCCCAGCCAAAAATCATCGCGGTGTAAACTATTGCCGCGTATCTTCAGATTTGCAAAACTGGAGCGCAGCGAACATTGTCGCAGAAGGAAACGCTTATTTCAAAGGACCATACTGTGCGGAATGTCCCCACGTAGTCTATCTTCCCGAATCAAAGTACTACTACCTTTTCAACACGCAAAAGTACACCCGTCCCCAACATACCACTGTCTATCGTTCTGACGATCCTTTTCGTTTCGGTATAAACGATAATAGTCTCGAAGTCGCCATCCTGCCTGTGGCGGCTCCGGAAATCATCCTGCACGATGGCCAATATTATATAGCCTCATTGATGCCGAGTTTAAAGGGCATCCATATTGCGCGTTTGAAATGGGTCCCCAAATTTAACTGAATAGCGGCTGCTTGCTTCGAGTCATTTGGTATTGTTCTTATCGAGTGTCTCTTAATGTAAGTTTCAAAGCCCAGTCGGTTTCGGATTTTGCCGATTTGTCCGGAAAATTCGGCATGTTAATTCTTCCAGCCGAATCCGCAATCAGGACTCCCGCATCAATCCAGTAGCCGCTGCGCGGGTTGAACCACAGCGCCTTGTATTTACTTTGCGGCAGCGCCCCGGCTAAGCTTGCTTTTGGGCAGTCTTTCTCAAAGTACAAAAGGAATAAGTCCTTTTCGGCTGTCCCCGCACAATAGGCCCACCCGATACACGATTTTTCCTCACCGGTTCTGGCGGGTTTGAGCAAGTCCACGCTGGGAGCAAGCTCCTGGTATCTGCCTGCCTCGGACAGAACAAAGGTTCTTAAGTGACGCATCTGCTCTGCCGATCGCCACTTAATGACCTCCCAGATAGGAGTTGGTGAGGCATCTTCCACTTCCCCGCTCCACAGCCCTCCGTTCCAGCCGCCTCCTCCGTATATATGTCCGCCGAGACCTCCCGACAGCACGCTGCCGTACATCGCCGAGCGGCAATACAGCGCAGACTTGTCCGTTCCTCCTTCGGCATCCAGCATGCCTGCGTAATAAGGCTCGCCATTGATACCGGGTACAGCCGGCGAGGCATTGAAAATCTCCGTCAGATAGGGATACAAATCATGCGTTCGTCTGTTGCCTACCTGATGAAATGTCAGCCACTTTGCATCGTCCATATGACCGAAATTGCGCAGCGTCGATGGATTTGAATTCGTACCCGCCAACGTCCCAAACGGCGGATGCCCATATTTCTCGACGACTTTGTTGGCAGCCTCGTTCCATTCCTCCGGTGGTATGGTGGCCCCGGTCCAATCAAGGTGAATCGGACTGAACAGACAGATGTTCGCCTGGTACCGGCTCCAGATGTACTTAATATAACGCGTGTACGAACCGGGCCAGTCATAATATTTTTTCCAGACCTGCCCTATATCGCGCCGTGAGACTTCGATAAACGGAACAAATCCCTGCGAATTCAAATAGTCAATCTTCTTATCTAAATTTCTATAATATGCCGGATTAATCCGCTCTACGTCCGGAAAATATTTTTCATAACCGGGCACCTTACCGGGAAATAAAAAGGGCCGGTTTCCATCTTCATCATGCATGTCCTTGGCACTTTTTGTCCCCGCCTGCTTCCACGCTGAACGCAGCACCGTCCCGTCCGCCATTTTCAGATTTGCAGGCTTGTCGTCATTGGCCCAGTTCCCAAGCCCCGCAATCATCGCAATGCAGTTGAATCCCTGCTTTTTGCGATACCTCAGGTAATCCTTAATACCCGCACCCGGGCCAATAGGCCGTTCTTTGTTATCGTCGTACCAGCGATACCGAAAAGTCCCGACCGGCCACCATGTATCACCTGTCAAAAAGAAAGGCGTCCCGTCCGCCCATTCGAACGCATGTCCGTTTGCAGATGCCTTGACCATCCCCCTTCGGCACGAATTATTCTCCTTCTGGACTTCGGTCCACTCGAGAGCCTCGAAGCTCCCGCTTTTACCGTTAAGCCCCCGGTCTCTTTGATTCGATCCGCTCCGCCATCTCCACGTCCCTGCTGCATTAGCCAGAACGCGCACTCTGAATACATTGTCACCATCCCAGAATCCGTAGCATCTCTTCTCGAATCCCGGCCCTTTCAGGTCAACCCAGACCTCCACCTCATTATAAGGATTTTCGTACGACTTATCAGCATGCAGGGTAATCTCCACTTTCTCCCACACATGAACCTCACCTGCAAAGCATGTGTTAAAAGTCGCCAGTAAAAAGGCCGCGGCCGTAAACAAAGTCATCCCCCATGATTTCCTGATTGTACTGTCTGAAATGCCGTTGTTATCTCTGTAATATTCCATTGCTCTTTACCTCCATATTCTTTCTAAGCTGAATACCCCCTTACTGCTTAATAATAACATACCTGTGTCAATAATCAATTCTATAGCGAGGGCGATATTTAAATTTGCCCGAATCTGCTAAACAAGCTACAATCTCGATGTGATTAAAAGAAGAAAAACAAAAACCGTCAAAGTAGGGACCGTAAACATCGGCTCGGCTGCCCCGGTTGTCATCCAGTCGATGACAAAGGTGCAGACTACCGATATAGCCCGTTGTGTAAGGCAGGTCAATCAGCTTGTTCAGGCCGGCTGTCGATTGGTAAGAATTGCCGTGCCCAGAAAGGCCGACACCGCCGCTTTTGCAAAAATCGTTCAAAAAGTGAATGTTCCCCTAATCGCAGACATACACTTCAGCCCGGACAGGGCCATCGAAGCGATCGAAGCGGGGGCCGCCAAAATAAGGCTGAATCCCGGTAATATAAAAAATCGAAAAGATATCCTGCGAATTATAGATGCCGCCAAAATGAACAAAGTCGCCATCCGCGCAGGTGTTAACGAAGCAAGTATCGATTCTCGAAATTCAATTCAGGACACTCATCGGGAATCGAGCGTCGAGCATCGGGTATCGAAGATGTTGAGGGAAATGAAAAAATATATTCGGCTTTTTGAAAGCCGCAGCTTTTCCCAACTGGTGCTAAGCGCAAAAAGCAGTGACACCCGCAGAACGATAGAAATTAACCGCAAACTTGCCGAAACTTTCCCCTACCCAATTCACCTTGGCCTCACTCACGCCGGTTTGCCCGAAGATGCCCGCATACCGTCAGCGGTAACTCTGGGTGCTCTTCTTGCCGAAGGTATCGGTGATACTCTCAGAGTTAGTATTGCCGGCAATCCGGTCGAAGAAACAAAAATTGCAAAACAGATTCTAATCTCACTTGGCCTTTATCCCCGCTCGGGCCCGGAGTTGATAGTCTGCCCGACTTGCGGCCGGGTGGAAATTAATGTAATCAAGCTGGCCCGCCGAGTTGAAAAATCCATAAGCGATATTCATACACCTTTGCGTATTGCTGTAATGGGCTGCATCGTTAACGGTCCGGGCGAAGCCGCCGACGCCGATATCGCTGTCTGCGCTGCAAAGAACAAAGCTTACATCTACAGCAGGGGCCGAAGGGTTTCAGTAGTCCCCGAAGCCAAAGCCATCCCGGCATTATTGAAAGAGCTGCAAAAAATATAACAACATGTCCATATCCGACGAACAACAAATTTACCGATATGTCACCGAGCCTTTGAAAATAACAATCAAAGTTTTTTGTATCGTTGTCATGTTCAGCATAGCCTTTGCATATATAGAAGCCGCAGTTGTTGTTTATCTGCGTGAAATCTTTCATCCCGACGGCTTTACTTTTCCGCTGACAACATTCGGTCTCGATCCACGCTGGAAACCACTGCTCCTGACTGAAATCGGCAGGGAAGCCGCTACGATAGTCTTAATCTTCACCAGCTCCTGGCTCTTCGGTAAAAACAACCGGCAGCGTTTTGCTTATTTTATGATCATATTCGCAGTTTGGGACATCTTCTATTATGTCTGGCTAAAAGTCCTCCTCGACTGGCCTTCTTCAATCATGGACTGGGACATACTCTTTTTAATACCAACCACCTGGGCCTCCGCCGTCCTTTACCCCGTCTTTATTTCAGTCACATTGCTCGTATTTGCTGCAGTTATACTCTATAGAGATGCTCACGGAAACTCCATCAGAGTAACTCTGGCCGACTGGATGGTCTTTATAATTTCAGGGATTATTGTGGTTGTCTCTTTCTGCACCCCCGGCCCACATGTCACAGAGCCGGATTTCGAATCATACTTCTATTGGCCATTGTTCGCCGCCGGGCTTTTATTGGCCATAGGGATGTTTTTAAAATGTATTTTGAAGTCTAAACCGATACAGTCAAAAAAGATTTCAAGCTTATAGCTTAAACGATTCTGCTCTTGTGCACTTATTGTTTTCTGTTGTTCCCGGTTGTATGTGTTGCGGCCGGCCTTCTCTGTGGTTTTCGTTGATTGTTTCTGCCGGTCTCTTGCACAAAGCCCTCGAATTTACCGAAAATCATCTTACCTGCCGAAGTCTGAAGCGAACTGGTTATGCTGATAAGCAATTCCCGGCCAATCTTGTTGCGGGCGCCTTCGACGACAACCATTGTCCCGTCATCAAGATAACCGATACCCTGTTCGACCTCTTCCCCGGCCTTTATTATCTTGACCTCCATCGTCTCACCGGGCAAAGCAATAACTTTCAGCGAATTCGCCAGATCGTTGATATTCACCACGTCAACGTCGCGAACTTGTGCAACCTTGCTCAGGTTATAGTCTGTTGTTGACAATCGACCGTTACAGGCCTTTGTAAACATTACCAGTTTCTGATCGACACCCTTGACCTCCTCAACCTCCTCATACATAGTATCATCAATCTCCACCTCAATAGCGGAATTTGACTGCATTTGATTGAGTATATCAAGTCCGCGTCTGCCGCGGTTGCGTTTGAGTTTGTCGGCCGAATCCGCTACAAGCTGCAGTTCATTAAGCACAAAACGTGGAACAACCACTGGAGCATCGAACAGCTTACTCTGACACAAATCAGCAATCCGCCCGTCAATAATTGCAGACGTATCCAAAATTAAAGGCCTTGCCCCCTTCGTCTGCTTGGCAAATTCAACGTAAGGTATCACAAAACGCACGTCATCCTTGGTCCGCATTACGGTGCTGACCGTTAGAAAACATATACATATCCCTAACATAAATTTGATGGCTAAAAGCGCTTTCGGAATAAGGTTGATATTATACGAACCGGCAATCATATCTATCGGGTAGGCTAATACCCCGCTGATAATTATCCCAACTATCAGGCCAAAGAAAACGCCGGCCAGGGCGCTGAGTTTTTTCTTCGGAGTAAGATAGTCAAGTAGAAAAACGAACACCGCCATCCCTGCACCAGCGATGACCACCACCCACCAACTTAGTGAATTACCGGAATCTGCAATATCCTTATCACTTGCGCTTACGAACAGAATAGCCATAATGACGATAACAAAAATACTTCTGAAAACCCAGAGTAACATAATGATGAACCTCCCAATTATGATATAAAATTATTATTTTTATAAATCCCCCTTATTATAACATTTTCACAAACCTTTATCAATAATTACATTACGTTCGAAAACAATTTATTTTTGCCTTCTGAACGAATCACTAAATGACCCCCATCTTCAAGAATATAGTCGCCTGTATTACATCCACCTATCGACTATACGTCTGTGTTACTTTCCCCCTATTTGCTGAAAAAAAACGAATTACCCTCCAAAACGATGAATTGTTAATGCAGCCAAAATCGAAGGAACCATCCCTGCCTGTGCCTGCAAAGGCGGTCAGCGAAGTCCACTTTCTCTTGTCGGAATCGATTGTCTTGCACTTTTTTTCCGCCGCAAATCTCTTTAATATTTTATTCTTCCGAATCTTGACCAGTCTTGTACCGGCCAGTAGAGATAATCAGCTCTGCCTATAACTGTCGCCAATGGAATCGGCCCGAACTGTCTGCTGTCAAAAGAAAGATTACGATTGTCGCCAAGAACGAAACAGTGATGTTCAGGGATTGTTATCTTCGCAAAATCGGTTGATGACTGGTTATGAGGCGGCCCGGCTAAGAAGATTTGATATTGAGAATTGCCATTGGACTCTTCAAATACTTCTCCCTCTAATGGCTCACCATTGACTTCGATCCTTATATTTTCCAGAGCTGTTTGAGAAAGCTTCTGTCGCTGGAGTTGTTCATCATTCACAAATAGTTGGCCGTCCTTGATTTCAAACGTATCGCCGGCTGTTGCTATTACTCTCTTAATGTAGTTTTGTCTCCTGTCTTTAGGATTAAGAAATACTATAAGATCGCCTCTTTTGGGATCCTTGTTTTTGTAAGCAAGTTTGTTTGCGAGAATTCTGTCGTTCGGTACTATTGTCGGATAAAGCGATGCCGTGGGAGCCCTGAATGCCTCAAGAAGAGTCGCCCTGATATTAAAAGCGATTTGCGTTGAGCCGCCTGTACCCATCAAAACCAGAAGGACGTAAACATACCAGCGGTTGTAATCTTTAAGCGTATAACTGGCTGACGTGTGCTTTGCGGTGTGCCATGAATCGATAATCGCGGCCAGCCATACCACGAGGGAGATTAACAAAGACAGGATTATTACCATGACCCGTACCGAGGATGGGCCGACTGACAACGCCCCGAAAAATATCGGAATGAATATGCATACAAGAAAGGTAAATATAAGGCCTTTAACGAATCTTCCGCAATATATGTGTCCGAGACCGGCCATAATCCACGAAAGTACCACCGCCAGCCACGGCAGCCTTCTGTGTTTAATGTTTACTGTTTCTTCTGTCATTTTATTTCTCCTTCTTTCAGCACGCCAAAAAGTTGTAAACTACAAACATAATCCTGACAAAACCGGTCACAATACCTGCCGTAACCACACCTGCTTTTACAGACCGATGTGTCGATATCAGCTCAATCAGTCGATGCACATCGAACAGCGGTTTTCTCTTGTCACGTTCATATTGATATATCTGATTCATCACTTCATCTGCGAAGTTTTCCTGAAGGTCCATTTGACTTTTACGTTTTTTCCAGGCTTTGTATATTTCTTCACTTTTCATACCGTATCTCTTTCAGGGCTTTTGTGAGTTTCTTTTTTGCTCTGTTGATTCTTGACTTTATTGTCCCAATTCTTACGCCCTCAATCTGTGCGACCTCTTCGTAAGCCAGGTTCTCGAATTCAACCAGAACAAAAGCTCTTTTCTGGGCTGAAGGCAAAGCCTCCAGCCCGGCGTCTAACTCGTCGAAGAATTCCCTTTCGGCAAGGTCGTCCGATGGATTATGCGCATCGCTGTTGTGGGGCAATTCACTCATTGAAACCGGCCTTTTTTTTCTGATTACATTTATGCTTTTATTTCTGGCGATGGTAAACAGCCACGTTGAAAAATTACTTCTTGCCGGATCAAAAGATGCCAGCTTCCTGTAGGCCGTAAAGAATACGTCCTGGGCGATGTCCTCACAGGATTCTCTGTTATTGATTATATTTCTTATCATCCGGACAATCGGCTTTTCGTATCTTTCTACTATATGCCTGAAAGATTCTGTATCGCCTTCCAGTACCTGATGTATAAACTTTGTTTCCTGTGTCATTACGCGTAATCCGGTTGAATACGAATATCTTCTACCTTTTTATACAACTAACGTTTACTAAAGTTCCACACAATTTCAATATAGATTTTACCTTTGTAATGGTTGGAAATTGGCGATTTTTCTTTAAATCTTAACCCGGTTCGAAAAAATCTTGACAGACGGCGGGGCGGTGATTAATATCCCTTATGAGAAAAGTGATGAAAAGTCACCGTTTTCATTGGCACGGAACGGTCGCTTTTTGCTTTGGCTTTATAGCTTTGAGCGGGCGGTCTTTGCGGCGAATCTGAATCTCTTGGGCAATCTTAGTCGGGTAAGTTATCGTTTCTTAAAAAGAAATAGTAATTCTAAAATGGGAGGAAATAATATGTCCGATGATACTCAAACAGAAAATGAAATGAACGATCAGGCCATAGTTCCGGATGTTGATCTTTCGAAATCTTCATCTGTAGGGTCCGTTGGTGTTATACTAACGGCTGGGTACTTGATACTATTCTCAATTATCCTTTTGGTGGCCGTAGTTCAATGCTGGCCGTCTTCTGTAACGCCAAAAGGCCAGGTTAATCCAATGTTGCAGATTAAATTCTTGTTATGGACTTGTTCGATCTCGAATGAGACATCCTTGATCATTATCGTGATTCTTGCAGGTGCTCTCGGTGGACAGGTGCGTTCTCTCCGCTCGCTTGCCTGGTATGTCGGTAATAACGAATTAAAGAAAAGCTGGCTGTTGCAATATATTTTTTCGCCATTCGTTGGGGCAACTCTCGCTATTGTGACTTACTTTGTTATCCGGGGCGGATTTGTTTCTGCGGGCTCAACCATACAACAGTCGAGCGTATATGTGTATGCAGGCATAGCCAGTATTGTGGGAATTGCTTCCGAGCCGGTAGCTCTAAAGCTCAAACAAGTGGCTGAGAGCTTCTTTACTAAGCCTGGGGAAGGAAAGGATTCCAAACCTCAAAATGTGGTTGAGGCTTCGTCTGAAAAATCCTGAAAAAATGATTTAACACTCAGGAATAACCTGGACCGGCCCGGGGAGATTGTTACCGAACGTATATAGATTAGGTACTCATCGCCGGATTATATTTTGTCGTCCTGCGTTGCCTTGTTGATGATGAGTTAATATTATTTTAATCTTAAACCACTATTTTTGTGAATACGTATCTCTTAAGTAATACCCTCTGAGCAGGCCGATCAGTGTCTTTCTCTGGAAAGCCCGCCCTGAAAAAAACTTTGGCACGATGAACTTATTGGCGATAGAATCGTATAAATTCTACTTAAATTGTTTACAGTAGTAGCCGAATTAAGAGGTTTTAGTCCTGTATAGATAACTTGTGAATTGGAGGTCAAAAATGAACATTAGCAGCTTTAAACAAAACAAAACTAACTCGCGTTATATCGTGGTTTCAGCTCTTTTGATAATGCTGTTTATCAGCCCCTTATCGGTCTTTGCACAGGACCCGGACAGTATCGCCACACTGCGACAGATGGGTAATGCCTTTTCTTCTATTGCCGAAAAAACTTCACCGGCGGTAGTTTCACTAAAGGCCGAACGAGTCGTTACCCAGGAGAGCCAGTCTATGAGGCAATGGCCCTTCGGTGAGCCTTATTCCGACCCGTTCGAATTTTTCTTCCGCCCCCGTCAGCGTGATCCGCGCCAGCAGCCTGAACAACGCGCACCGCGACAGCCAAGAAGAGAGACGCGAACTGCCCAGGGCTCCGGTTTTCTCATATCACCCGACGGCTATATCCTCACGAACAATCACATGGTCGAAGAAGCTGAGAAAGTTGAGGTGGAACTCACTGACGGCAGAAAGTTTACCGCAAAAATTATCGGTACGGACCCTGATTCGGACGTCGCAGTCGTAAAAATAGATGGTAAAAACCTTCCATATCTCGAATTAGCCGACTCTGACGCCCTCGAAGTCGGTGAATGGGTACTTGCCATTGGTAATCCGCTTGGTCTGAGCCACACCGTTACCGCCGGTATCGTAAGTGCAAAAGGCAGAAGTGGTTTCGGGCTGGCTAATTTTGAAAACTTCATTCAGACCGATGCCGCGATAAACTTCGGGAATTCGGGCGGGCCTCTGATTAATCTTGATTCGAAGGTAGTTGGCATTAACACTGCTATTGTCGGAGCCGGCGGAAATATCGGTATCGGCTTTGCGATACCGATAAATATGGCAAAGAACATTTATGAACAGCTTGTTAACAACGGAACCGTTTCAAGAGGTTACATAGGAATTCAATTCAATGAATTAACGCCCGAATTAGCTTCTGGTCTCGGTTTGAAAAAAGATACCAAAGGCATAACTGTAGTCGAAGTTATGGAGGATTCACCGGCGGAAAAAGCTGGATTAAAACGCTACGATGTTATTGTCGAGTTTGAAGGCAAGCCTGTTGGAAAAAGCAATGAGTTCCGTAA
Source organism: Sedimentisphaerales bacterium (assembly GCA_032250555.1). Lineage (GTDB taxonomy): Bacteria > Planctomycetota > Phycisphaerae > Sedimentisphaerales > Anaerobacaceae > NIOZ-UU13. Next base: position 8,802 of record JAVVFI010000045.1, on the reverse strand, counting down.
CCGTGTGGCAATGCTGAATCCCGGTACTAAAGTTGAAATGGTTGTTCTGCGGAACAAAAAACGAAAAAATATTACTCTTAACCTCACTTTACGTCCTTCGACTGCGGAGCTTGCCGGTGCACTGCCGCAGGAGACACAAAAAGAGTTGGGATTTTCCATAGAAGACCTGACCGACGAAATAGCAGCACAATATGGTTATAAAGGCCTGAGCGGAGTAATTGTTACGAGTGTTGATGATGAATCGCAGGCTGCTGAGAAAGGAATAGCACCGGGGGCGCTGATTATGGAAGTCAATCAGCAAAAAGTGAAAAATTCATTAGAATTTAAAGAGGCTATAAACGAGGCAAAGAAAGAAGGGACCGCTCTCCTGTTTGTAAAGCGGGGGAGATATACTTTTTTTGTCCCTCTACAATTGTCCGAAAAGTAAAAAGAAAGCTAAGCTTTTGCGTTTATACACGAGCCCCGCTTTAAGCGGGGCTTTTTTTATATTTGATTAAAATGGTGATTTGTACTGGGGATATAAGCAGATCAATAAGTAAGTCCAAAAGAAGAGACAAAAACTCTCCTATCATAGGTTCGAAAGAGCCTATAGAAAACTAATAGCACCGTTAAGAGCTAATGATAGTAACTACTCTTCGGGCTCACAGGTGCAATCATAGGGCGACTCACCGCAGCCGGCACAAACACCGTCTTCAATAGAGCCGCCGCATGTTTCACACGGTGTGCATCCACATCCTTCACACATTGTATCGCCCCTTAAATAAAATATTACTTATTTCCAATTTAAAAACAACTCAAATAGGATGGAACTTTATTCCCATTTTAATTTAATAATAAGACATTGTTGACAAAAATCAATAAATTTAATTTCATTATGGAGCTATTTGTTGGAGCTTGTCGGATGTTAATACAATCAAGGGAGATATAATTGTATGTGCGACGGAAAATTAGTTTTAGCTTTGCCCGAATGGATCGGGCCCTTTCTTGAGAAGCAGGATTCGGTCTTTAAGGATATTGAAGATAGAATGCGCTTGGCGATTGAGCTGTCACGCCTGAATGTCAAACATGGAACAGGCGGGCCGTTCGGTGCCGGTGTCTTTGAGCAGGCGGCGGGGAGACTTATTGCCGTTGGCGTTAATGTTGTAATTGATACGAACTGTTCATTAGCTCATGCCGAAATGATGTGCATCGGTCTTGCCCAGCAAAAGCTCAAAACCTTTGACCTGGGCTCAGAAGGCCTGACCGCCTACGAACTTGTAAGCAGCACTGAACCATGCGCGATGTGCCTTGGAGCGGTCCCCTGGTCTGGAGTCCGAAGATTAATTTGCGGTGCTCGCGGTCGGGATGCATGCGAAATAGGATTCGATGAAGGGGTCAAAGTGCCGGATTGGGCCGATACACTTGAGAGCCGCGGCATAACTGTTTTGCAGGACATCCTTAGAAAAGAAGCCTGTGAGGTACTGATAAAATATAAAGACTCGGGCGGCCTGATATATAACGGCAGACAGGCAAAATTTCCAACAGAAGAATCTGATCAAAGCTAATTAAAATATTTTTTAACCATTCTTCCTTCAAGAAAAAACCTGCCTTTTCATATTATTATTGTTATTATAGCCCGCCATGTACGCATTTATATCCATCATAATATCACTGGCTGTGCTGGTAGTGCTGCTGCGTCTAAAGATCAAAATCGGTCTGGCCATGCTGCTGTCGGCCTGCCTTCTTGCGTTGCTGTTAGGTGTCTGGCCGTCGGATGCCTGGAAGGCGCTGACCGATGAATGGCAAAGCAAGCCGTTAACACAAACGACGGGCTATCTTTTCATCTCGCTAACGGCCCTGCTTCTGCTGGTCAATGTCATTGGCGCTGCGATGGAGGAAATCGGCCTTTCTAAGCGGCTTGTACCGGCCATGCAGGGTCTGTTCAAAAGCCGCAGGTTTGCCATGGCTCTGATACCGCTGATGATGGGAATGCTGCCTACGCCCGGAGGCATTATGCTCTCGGCTCCAATGGTGCGTGAAGCCGGCGATAAAATCGGGGTCGAGCGCAGCCGTCAGGCCGCTATAAACTTCTTTTTCCGCCACCAATGGGAATCAGTCTGGCCTCTTTTTCCGGCCGTGCCTCTTATCCAGAGCCTCCTTGGTATCTCGGCATTAAAGCTCTTTTCTTACCACATCATCCTGGCCGCTGCCGGTATCCTGGGCGGTATCATTGTCCTGCTGATGTTTGGCATACCGCCGAAGCAGCCCGACCATGTTCATATCAAGCGCCACATCGGCCACAATCTGCTCGATTTCCTGCACGCTTTCTGGCCTATCGCCTTTACCGCCGGTTTATATGTTGCCTTCAATTTACCCCCTGCGGTTGGTATCTTTTTGGCAATTATCGGTTTGCTGATAATACACAAAGTTCCATCCAGGAAGTGGCTGTCGGTCTTCAAAGCCGCACGCGAGCCGGACATGGTCCTGCTTATTTTCGGCGCTCTGTTTTTTAAGCTCAACCTCCAGGCCGGCGGAGCCATCGGCAGCGTTGTTGAATTTCTCACGAATGCACATGTCCCTCCGAAATTGCTTCTGTTCACTCTGCCTATGCTGGTTGGCTTCTCGACTGGAGTAACGATGGCTTCCGTCGCAATAACCTATCCGTTCCTAATCGCATTCATAGGCAACGGTTCCGAGGCTAAAATGGGCCTCGAAACTCTGGCCTTTTCAGGCCTGCTTTTCGGCCTTTGGCTCACACCTGTTCACCTGTGCATACCCCTGTCGGCTGGCTTCTTCCAGACTTCGCTGCTCAAAATCATCACAAAACTGATGCTCCCCACAGCGGCCGTTGCTATTGCCGGAATACTTATGGCGCTCTTTTGTGGTTAATCATATTCATTTTGTTGACCAGAACTCAAAAAGCGATAAGATTAAACCGGAAGATGAAAATCTAACCGACGCTAACGTTCGGCAAAGGATATAAAATTGCTGGGAATCGACAATATCTTTGAAGTTATTTTTCTTGTGGGCTTTGTTGCGGGCTCTGTTATTCGAAAGATTTATACATTTAGATGCAGACATGGCAAAGCCGTCAGAAAGCACAAGGACATAGTGGACATCATCTTTCTTATCGCTGCCGGTCTTGCAATGGCTGCACCTTTGTTCTATCTGTTTACACCCTGGTTGAACTTTGCTGATTATCAACTCCCCGCTTGGCTGGGCTGGATAGGTACTGCTGTTTTTGTAATGGCAATTCTGCTCTTGTGGAGGTCTCACGCCGACCTCGGCCGCAACTGGTCCGCAATAATACAAATACAAAAAGAACACACGCTCGTAACCAACGGAATATATCGCCATATACGCCATCCGATGTACGCCGCACATCTGCTGTGGGCAATTGCACAGGGATTGTTATTGGAAAACTGGCTTGCAGGCTGGGCCTTTCTTGTGGTTTTTGTACCGCTTTATCTGATGAGGGCCCCCAAAGAGGAACAGATGATGCTTGAGCAATTCGGCGGGCAGTACCGTCAGTACATTATTAGCACCGGCGGAATTGTTCCGCGTTTTTCGAAATAATAAACTAAACAAATCCCGGAAACTACGGATAAGTTGGTGTATAACCTAATCTTCCCCAGCAGCCCTTCTGCATCATGTACAGGTCTCTGTAGCCGGCCTCTGTTTCAGGTGTCCAGTTGCCCTGGTGGCTGCGCTCTACGAGTTTAGCACGCTTTATCGTATCGATGCCTTTCCACTTCCAATGGTCGCTGTGCCCGTCCGCGAAAGAGATAGTTGTTCCGTCACCATGCCGCACCGGAGGGTCGTCCCACCACTGCTCCTGATCGTAATGTACGGCAAAGGCATCCGGTGTCATCCAGCCCTCATCAATAAAAACAAGTCTGTAGGCCGGTGATGGATTGGTGATTTCAGTCCTTTTCTTGATATGTGCGCCGCGCACCCCCTGAGTCGGAGGATGGTTGACGGCGTTCATGGAAAACATTATAGCGTATGTCAGTGCCTCTTCTTTACGGCCCGTCGGGCACTTGTACATTTTAGCGTCTTTTACATAAGGCCACAATGCCCCGTCTTTTATTGCCTTCTCCTGTGCTTCAAGGTTATCCCAGCCGCTTGCAAGCGCATCCACCCAGGCTACCTCACCCGCATGCTTGCCCCAGCCGGTAGTGGCATTGCTGTACCCTATTGCTCCGTTGACCAGGACATCGTCATTGTCGTCTGCGTACATAATCCACGCTAACGTCAACTGCCTTAAGTTGCTCAGGCACACCGCACGCTTGCCCTGTTCCTTAACGCGGTTCAGTGCCGGCATCAATATGGCCATCAGCACCGCGATAATGGCGATTACAACCAAAAGTTCTATTAATGTAAACCCTCTTCGCTTACCCATAACATTACTCCTCAACTTACTATAAATACCCCATTGCCTGGCAGTGCATAGTTTGAAAGCAAACTTACAATAAAATAGAATATATAGCTTATTGAATCTTACTCAAAAAATCAACTAAAAAATAAGTAAAAAGCTATTGGTGAGTTGGCGTATAACCTAACTTTCCCCAGCAGCCCCTCTGCATCCTGTACAGGTCCTGATAACCTGAGGCCGTTGTCGGCGCCCAGGCAGTATTAGGCCCCGTGCTTTCTTCTTCTCTCGCATGCTTTATCGTATCGGTACCCTTCCACTTCCAGTGGTCGGCGTGCCCATCTGCGAATGAAAGGGTTGTCCCGTCCCCGTGCCGCACCGGAGGGCTGTCAAACCATGTCTCTTGTAGATACCAGACCGCGTAGGCATCCGAAGTCATATAGCCTTCATCTATAAAAACGAGTCTGAGGGCGGGCGACGGGTTGGTAATTTCGCTCATATTCTTTACGTGCGCGCCGCGTACTCCCTGAGTCCAGGTATGGTTTACGGCGTTCATGGAGAACATGATAGCGTATGTCAGCGCCTGTGGCAGGCCATTGTCGAGGCGCCTCCCAGTCGGGCACTTGTACATTTTGACGTCCTTGATGTAAGGCCACAAGGCGCCGTCTTTGATTCCTTGAATCTGAACATCCGGATCTGTGGTACTAAAAGCGTCGATCCAGGCAAGTTCTTTTCTATGGTCGCCCCACGCCATGTTCTGATTGCTGAAGCCTATGGCGCCATTGACGAGCTTCCCGTCGTTATCATCGGCATACATAATCCATGCAAGTCCCAACTGCTTGAGATTGCCAAGGCACACCGCACGCTTGCCCTGTTCCTTGACGCGGTTCAGTGCCGGCAGTAATATTGCCATCAGCACTGCGATAATGGCGATTACAACCAGGAGTTCTATTAATGTAAACCCTCTTCGTTTACCCATAATTATACTCCTTAACTTATAATCTCGGCACTCCGTTGCATGATCCTGATATGTTGCACCCGATCCTGTTCTTTAATACCTCTATTCTATACAATAAACTATTATAACACAAATACTACTGTTTCGCAAATTATTTTAATCCGAAGATTGATTATAAGACTCACCGATTCTCAACCCTTTAGAGGTTCCCTACAAATTGAAATCTCCTCTGCTCATCAGCTCGCGGTATTATCGAATTGGACTTCGATGTTAAAATAGGCAATATATTTAGACAGAAAAATCAGTCAAAAACGCTCATAGTAAAAAACAAAAATAAAATTTTTTAAATATTTTTTTATTCTTTTCTATATAAGCACTTAGCTCAATTCTGGCTTAACAATATCCCCGATTTTTCGGTTCATTTGTGCACACTCATGCAATTATAGAGGGACTGCTTTTTTGCCCTTCATAAAGTAGTAACTTCAAAATCTCTAAGCTTGCCGTTTCAGGCATTTGGATTTTGGTCATTTAATATTGTTTCGTATTTCGATATTCGCATTTCGGATTTCAAATAAGCGGAGGCCTGAAAATCCGAGTTACTTTCGACATACCGATATGGCTGGAGAAACCTTGTGTTTGCCTTCTCCTTCTCTATCGCCGCCTCCGCTGCGGCTATCCTTTCCGCCGCATACCCCTGACAAAGGGCAGGTTTGCCCTCGTTGACCCCGAAGATTACGAAACGCTCAGTAAATACAATTGGCACCTCACTAAAAATGGCAACACTTTTTACGCCAAGCGCAACGCCCCCACAAGAAAAGACACGACCCCCATTTACATGCATCGCTGTATCATAAAAGTCCCTCCCGGCTATGTTGTTGACCATATCAACCATAACGGTCTCGACAATCGCCGGGCAAACCTCCGCCCGGCCACCCGCGCCCAGAACAACCGCTACTCGAAAAAAAGAAAAAACACCCGCTCGAAATACAAAGGCGTAAGCTTCTACTCCCGCGAAAAACAGTTCGTCGCCAAAATCACCACAGACGGCAAAACCGTCTCCCTCGGATACTTCAACAACGAAGTCGAAGCCGCAAAAGCTTATGATACCGCAGCCAGGAAGTACCATAAAGAATTCGCCTATCTCAATTTTGATTCTAAAATCTGAAATTTAATATATTTTTGAGGTTGTTAATTTCATATTTGATTTTTTACTTATTTCGTAGCGACCCCCGTGATATCGATCCTCCATACTCCATGAGCAGTGACTCCGAATACAAGGTATCTTCCGTCCGGCGTTATTTTCAGGTTTTCGGCTACGTTATCCCGATAGTAGAAGTCTTCCACAGGCAGGCCTTCATTGAAGGGCTCCCATGACTGGCCGGCGTCGTTACTTATGAAAACACCGAAGGTGGAACTCACGAACAGGATATCGTGATTATCGGGGTGAATGATCAGTTGATAGTATTCGGACATGGTTCGAAGCCCATCCATGATCTTAAACCAGTTTTTTCCACCATCGATGGACTTCATGACGACTCCCCCGAATTCGTTGCGGCTCATGAATCCTTTATTCATACCATTCTTCGTAGCAGTGTAAATTATTGATGGATTCTGATCGTCGACTACTACGCAGAAAGGCCACTGCTCGGCGGGCATACCGTTGGAGGTTTGAAACCAGCTCTTGCCCAAATTCTCCGTCTTCCAGATGCCATTATAGGTTCCGGCGAATATTACATCATGGTTATAAGGATGCATGGTAAGCGAGAATATCCCGTCATTTCCCAGGCCAAGACTGGAACACTCCCATGTATTCCCGTTATTATTGCTGACGAAGAATCCGCCGGGAAAATTGCCCATATATATTCTTCCTTGAACCATTGGATCAAACAGCAGCGCGGTGTACATATACAACCGCCTCTCCCAGGGAGCCCACTGGCCAAAACCCGTGGTTCTATCCATATGTGTCCATGTTTTTGTTTGTTTATTCAGGGCATATACACCATATCCGTTTGAACCGACAAAAACCGATCCGTCGTCTGAGATTTCTATGGAAATGATATCGAGGATGTCCAAGCCGGCGTTCAACGCTTCCCATGTTAAGCCGAGATCCCCAGTGAAGAGCACACCTTTGTCTGACACTATGTAAACATGGTTCTCGTTAGCCGGATCGAAGGCCACCCGTTTTGTTTTCAGATCTCTGAGGATTGGCTCGGTGTCGTTGATGGCGTATATTGGGATCCATGTTGCGGCTGCGTCCCTAGAGACATAGATCCCGTGATCGTAAATACCGAGGAACACAAAATCGGAATCATCCGGATTCACTGCCAGATCATAGTAGCCCTCAAGGAACGGATCGACCACTTGGAAACTGGGCAGGCCGAAATTGCACTCGCCCCATGTCGATCCCATGTCTTGGGATTTGAAGACTCCGCCCGGGTATGCAGTGGCATAGATCACCTGTGAATCGGAAGGATCAAGGACAATCCTGATATTGTATATTTCAGGATACGGACCTGTGGTGCTGGACCAGACCACCTTTCCCTGCTCAATTGTTCCTGCAAACACACCCCCGCCAAGGGTCCCTGCGTATATCCTGCTTTGCCCGAGAGCAAGTGCCCCGATATTCTTAAATGATAAACCGTTGTCTCGTTTATTCCACGTCTGGCCATGATTCCGGGAAATGAAGATACCGTTTGCCGTCGCAGCGACGAGCATGTCTGATTCTGCAGGGTGAGGTAGCACCTTCTTAATCGGACTGTCGAAGGCATTTCCTTCGAGCAGAGTATTCCACGTTGTCCCCCCGTCCTGACTCATATATATATTGTTAACGACTGAGGAGTCATTTACCCGTGGCGGTCCATAGGGGCTGATATCGCATCCGCCGGCAAGATATATGGTTCCATTATCATCAGTCGTGATGCTGTTGAATCCTATGTCAGGGAGACTTCCGGTAATATCGACCCAGGCATTATCCTCCAATTCAAACACTCCCTTGATATGGCTGACTGCGTAGAGTTTATTACCAATTGAGCAAAAACCGATAGCAGCTCTGGTCATGTCGCCTTCCAATTCCTGAATATTTCTGTCCCTGAGCTCGAAGGTTGTCCCGCTCATTGGCCCTCTATCAAAGAGAGAGATTTTTTTACCAACTCTGTTGAAAACCGATATGTACAATGCCCCTTTGTGAAGCGCCATAGAACTAACCCGGTAGAGCGTATCTTCGTCCAGGTGCACGGTTGTGACCCATTCCCTGCCCCCATCGTGTGTTTCGAATACGTACGGCCGCGTCCTGTCCCCGATGTATATGTGATCCGGCTCATTCGGATTAATCGCTATCGAAGAGACCGAAACGGTCGGAATATCCAGAGGAGTCCATGTCGTTCCTCCGTCTGTCGTTTTGAAAAGTCCGCCACCCCAAGGCGCTGCATACGCTACCAAATCGTTGCTTGGATCGATCGCCATTTCATGGATGGTCGAGAAGATAAGGTCTTCG
>JAVVFI010000459.1:0-3793 GCA_032250555.1 Sedimentisphaerales bacterium | reverse complement strand
GGTGTATTGCACTGAATATTGTGGATAGTGCTGAACACAAAACCATTTTTGGCATTGAATATCTTGACCCGCTCTGCAACCTGCCGGCGCACCTCATCGGGCTTGCCGAACGGCAGCACCTGTTGAGTATCAACGCCCCCGCCCCAGAAAATTATCCTGCCGCCGTATTTATCAACCAAATGCTGAGGTTCCATACCCTGCGCCGATGTCTGGATTGGATTGAGTATATCGAAGCCCGCCTCGATGAATCCCTCGATCAAAGGCTCACAGCCTCCGCAGCAGTGTTTCATTGTCTTCCATTTAGTGTGAGTATGAATCCAGTCGTTAAGCTTCCTGCTGTACGGCAGATAAAGCTCTTTATAAGTATCCGGACCGCAGAACAATGTATTCTGCGCAGCTAAGTCTGTCCCGTCCAGCCATACGGCATGTATCCTGTCACCCACGGCCTGGTAAATTCCTTCGAGATTCTTGATAGCGATTTCCGTCTGCCCGGCGAAAACCTCTTTTACATATTCTCTTCGCGAAATCGTACTGATATACCATTCTTCGATATCACGAATTCCCTTGGGGTGTTTCATAAAAGCCGCCGGCACCAGAGCTATATCCCCGAAAGCCGTCCCCGGAAGTCCTGTTGTAATCGCAAGGTCGGTATTTTCATAAAGCTCTCGCGATCGCTGCTCATATATTTTCAAATCTTCTTCACTAAGAAGTGCAAAGTCCTCAATATTATCATCAGGATTGAGTTTGGCATCGTCAATCGGCCCCTGACGAATAATATCATCGAAATAGAATCCGCCCTTAGGCATCCGCCCAGAAGCAGGCACGGATTTATCTCCCTGCGGATACTGGTGAATATCGCCGTTCGGTTCCGGCTCGGTATTGAACTTCTCCGGAACCAGCACGTCCGTACCGTCAAAAGTTCTCCACGGCTTCCAGTTTTCATTCGCAAAACCGAAATGGTTCCTCGGCCCGGGAAGATTCGCCGTGTCAATCCAAAGCATTTCACGCAAATCAGCCGCTACCTCACCAAGCATTTGATAAGGCTCGACAACTTTTACCGGTGTCCCCGGCTCATCAAGTCCCAGCGCACGGCGCAGGTTCGCAATAACACTGACATGAGCGCCCGTCCCGAGGGTCCCGCCCAAACCCACAGGAACACGGTCAACAGGTTCATAATTGAGCGCCTTTAGTACACGTTCTCTGCCGGTAATCACGGTCTTACTGTCAGAATTCTTGTCCATAAAAGTCTCCCAAATCAAAAAAACGCCCCTATAAACCGTCCTTTTGATTGTTTTTAATTATCAAATTACGATTTTGTGCCGATATTCTATCACTTTATGGATATTTTTACAAAGAATTCATTCTTCAAAATCCCCGCGGTTTACCCAACAAAACAAGGCGGCTGGGGCAGGAAACGACACGGACATACAAGACAACTTAAACGGTTGAAATTTGGAAATAACTTGACATATTCACTTTTTCAGTAAATAATTACGGTATGTGCCCTCCTTGAAGGGTTTTTTTGTGTTTTAAAGTCGCGAAAGGACAAAAAATGAGAAGTTTCTTTTTTAATTCAAACGTATTAATAATTGTTGTGGTTTTATTTGCTGTTTGTGGTTTGAGCTGCAAACAAAAGTCATCCGGGCAGGCCGAGACAAATATCCCTCAACCAGCCCAGCCAAAAGTCGAAGCCGAAACAAAAACCGAAGCCATAGCCGCAACCGAACCGGAAGCCGCCACAAATTTAACCGAGCTGACTGCCCCGGAAGAAACCGCCAATCCAGTCGCAGTAACGGTCAACGGAGTCGATATTACCGAAGCCCAGGTACAAAAAATCGTCCAGCCGCAACTTGAGAAAATGGCCCAACAGAACAAACAGCTTCCGCCGGCCTTTGCTCAGGCATTCGAAAAACAGATAAGGCAGCAGATCCTCGACAAAATGATTGAAATACAATTATTAGATGAAAAAATAAAAGAATCCAACATAGTAATCACGGATGAAGAAGTAAACACACAAATCCAGCAGATAGCCTCTGCACAGAACCCCCCTTTATCATTAGAGAAACTGCAAAGTATTGTCGAGAGCCAGGGATTTGCTTTTGATGATTGGAAAAATGAGCTTCGAAAGTGATTAGGCCAGCAGAAACTTTTCCAAACCCAGCTCCCAGAAAGCGTCAATATAACTGAAGAAGATGCCAAAAAGTTTTATGATGAAAATCCGGCACAGTTCGAGACAAAAGAACAGGTAAGAGCAAGCCACATTCTCATAACGCCGAAAGCCGATGCCGCCGACCCAAACCAGGAAAAAGCAAGGGCAAAAGCAAAAGCCGAGGACCTGCTTAAACAAATCAAAGAAGGAGCCGACTTTGCCGAGTTAGCCAAAGCCAACTCAGACTGCCCATCGGCACCACAGGGCGGCGATCTGAATTTCTTCGGCAAAGGCCAGATGGTACCGCCTTTCGAAGCAGCAGCATTCGCGCTGGAAACTGGAAAGGTGAGCGATTTAGTAGAGACCCGCTTCGGATACCATATAATAAAGGTCACAGACCGCAAGGAAGCCGGCACCACATCATTCGAACAGGCCAAGGCCGGCCTCATACAACAACTGACGCAGACAAAACAGGCTGAGATGACCCAAAAGTATATCGACTCTCTGAAGGCCGCGGCAAACATAGTTTACCCGCCCGGCAAAGAACCGACATCTTCGGCGCCGCCGATGATAGCACCTCAGCCTCGATAATTTGTTATTGTAATCAGCGCCTATGATTTCAGAAGTGTGGCCGGGTCGAGATTCTCCGACTCTATGTCCTGAAAGTATTTTAACGTGCCGACTTTCAGTTCAGCCGCTGCCTCTTCATCACAGACTATAATACCATTGTGATGCATTTGAAGAGCACTGATTGTCCACATATGATTTATACCGCCTTCAATGGCATGTTGCAGCGCGCGGGCCTTATTATGCCCGTTAACAATAATCAGCACCTCGTCGGAATCCAGAACAGTCCCTACACCTACAGTTAAAGCGGTCTTCGGTACCTTGTTGACGTCGTTGTCAAAGAATCGCGAATTTGCCACGAGGGTATCGTAAGTCAGCGTCTTAACACGTGTCCTCGAAGTTAATGACGAAGCCGGCTCATTAAACGCTATATGACCGTCGGGACCGATACCTCCGAGAAACAGCTTAACTCCGCCGAGCTTTTTTATTTTTTCTTCATAGCTCGCACATTCAGCTTCGAGGTCATCAGCCGTGCCGTTGAGAATGTTGGCATTTTCTTTCTTAATGTCTATGTGGCTGAAAAAATTGTTCCACATGAATGAATAATAGCTCTCAGGATGGTCCTTGGGCAGGTTCACATATTCATCCATATTAAACGTAATAACATCTTTGAAAGAAACCGCACCTTTCTTATTCAGTTCTATAAGCTCCGCGTATATTCCCAGCGGCGAAGAACCCGTCGGAAGACCTAACACAAAAGGTTTGGCCTCGCTGGGTCCAAATTCGTTGATGCTTTTGGCTATGTAATTAGCGCTCCATTGGGACGCCAGCTTATAATTCGGTTCAATTATCACTCTCATAAATTTGTCCTCTTCTAAATATACTACCCTGTCATTATTGTTTAACCCCGTCCTTTAACCGGAGTCCTGTTATTTCTCAACAAACGTCTGTATTTGCCGTTAATCCTGCCCGCGATTCCAATCGGCCGGTGGGAATTAAAAAGGTCTTTCGCTGTATTGCGGATTTACAATATTAATATATTTATTCGTAAAGTAACACCTGGGAAATAACCTTCGC
>JAVVFI010000458.1:0-3805 GCA_032250555.1 Sedimentisphaerales bacterium | reverse complement strand
CTCTCTGGAAGAATCGGTAGGTTTAAATGAATGTTCAGCTATCCCGCAGCTAATCGTCATCGAAAGATTTTGCGTTAGCATTATCTGCTGGACTTTTTCTCTAATTCTTTCTAATAATGTAACAGCATCTATTGCTTTGGTTTCAGGCATTATCATTACAAATTCGTCGCCGCCATAACGCGTGAGTATGTCCGTTGTTCTTTTCTCATCTTTCATGCATTTAGCAAGTTTTTTTAGTGCTTCGTCACCGCTGCCATGGCCTAAAACGTCATTGATTGTTTTGAAATTATCGAGATCAAAAATTGCAAGAGAGAATGTTCTTTTATACCGTTTTGAACGGTCGAACTCTGCTTGAAGTTTATCCTCAAGCATCTTTCTTGAGCCTACTGATGTAAGAGTATCAGTTAGCGAGGTGAGCCTTGCCTCTTGATATAGCTTTGCGTTTGTCAAATGTGAGTTCAGAATATCTTTTGCTAATTTGGCCTTATATGTTGTTAGTTCTCTGTTTGTGGCAATGGGAGAAGCCAAGCCGCACATACATAAATAGCAATCGGCACTATTTGGCTTTTGTTCTTTTGCTGAACTGGACAAAGTCGAAGCTACATTGTTTGGGGAGGCGTTAAGCGGGATGACCAGACGAGGTGATTTGGCTCCGAGCTTTTTACAGACAGTAGGAATGTTATCGTAATGAAACTCAGCTCCGTTAGTTAATTGTGATATATCTTTGAGGTTTACAAGAGATTTTCGAGGACAGGAGCAGTTGTTGTAGCTGATTAATGATGATTTCCCTGCGGTGTCATCTCGGCGAATAAATAGTACACATTTTTCAGCTTGAAAAAGCTTGGGTGCCTCGCGGGTAACTATTTCGGCAACTTCATTTAAGTCGATACTTTTCAGACAAGTCGAAAGCATTGCGACTTCTTCGGCTGCGGTTCTGTCCTCAAGAAGCTGTCTTGCCATAAGGTCACGCGTAGAAATTATTCCGACCACAGAGCCTTTTTCGATGATTGGCAAATGCCGAATCTGATTAGCAGTCATAATTTCCCGAACTTCACTGCTCGGAGTATTGGGAGAACAGGAAATAATCTGAGTTGACATAATCGTGGATATAGTGGTTTTATTAATGTCTAATGAGGAAGCAACTGCCCGGTTTACAATATCCCGTTCAGTTACAAGGCCTATAAATTCACCATCGTTGCCATTTACAATAAGGCAACTGACTTTATGAAAAAACATTTTATCGGCGGCTGCTTTGATAGAGGAATTATGATTGATAGTTATAATCTCTGGAGGTCGCTCACAAGTTTCATCCATTTGTTAGCCCTTTGGATTGTACATCAATTAAAGTTAATCAGTAAAACGGTAGAAGTATTCATTAACATCCGAGATACGTTTATCGGCATTAATCATATGTCACTTCTGGGTTTTTTGCAGTAAGCGGAGAAATAAAGTGCCTAAAAAGAATTTTATCGGTCTAAGGATTACAAATGTCAATTTTAAAGATGCAATTAAGTTCATTTGCATTTAATTACGCATTTTGTCAAAGGCGTTGACTTGACTGGTGTTCATATGTTAAAATAAGTACAAATAATAGTTTACGAAGAATGAATTGCAGTGTGTGACCCACACAATCAGTGAGGAAGGGGTCGGGCTTGTCCAGATCTTTTATTATCTTATTGTTTAGTCTCATAATAATCATATCATTGGCCGGATATGAAAAAGCCAATGCTCAAGTTGATGGTATCAATGGAACAATCCCTTCGGTTGTGATTAATGAAATTCATTATGATCCTGATGTTGCTACGGAATTAGTAGAATTTATCGAACTTCACAACTATGGCTCAACAAATGTTAATCTTTCCGGTTGGTATTTCAGTGACGGAATTTCTTACAGTTTTCCAACCGGGTCGGTATTACAGGCAGGCGGGTATGTTATTGTGGCTCAGAATCCGGCTCATATTAACGCAAAATGGAATGAGGGCAGATTTTTCATATCACAGGCTTCGCTATTTGGTCCATTCGAACTCGCAAGCAAGCTTAGTAGTAACGGAGAAAAAGTAGCACTTTGCAATGCCGACGGTAAATTAGTCGATCAGGTTGATTATCAGCTTGGCTTTCCATGGCCTACTGTGGGAGATGCCGTTCCTGAAAATCAACCTGGAATGGGTAGTTCTATCCAATTAGTTAATCCGTTGTTTGATAATGACCTTGGCGGCAGTTGGCGTTCGGCTTATCCAACACCAGCCGAACAAAACACCATGATTTATGCCGAAAATAGTCCCCCTCATATCCGGCAGGTCAAACATTTACCGAAACAACCAAAATCAGATGAGGTTGTAACAGTTACCGCTAAGGTGACAGATGCTGATGGAGTAGCTGAAGTTTCGCTGGTATATCAAGTCGTCGATCCGGGCAATTATATCAATATCAATGACGGACGGTATAATTCGAAATGGACCAGCATGGCGATGAATGATGAGGGATTAATCGGGGATGAGGCAGTTGGTGATGATATTTATACGGTGCAAATTCCGGATTCTTTGCAGGTTCACCGTCGGTTGATACGCTATCGAATTGTAGCTATAGATAACAGCGGGCAAGGTCTCAGGATACCTTATCCGGACGACCCACAACCAAATTTTGCATACTTTGTTTATGATGGTGTACCTCCCTGGCGCGGTGCAATTCAGCCCGGAGTTACACCCGTTATCGAATATGGTACCGATGTTATGCGAAGTCTGTCTGTTTACCATCTTATAAGTAAAAAAACGGATGTTGAAGATGCTACATGGCTTGAGCGACATGAGGGAGGAGATCCTCAACGAAAAGATTTTAAGTGGTACGGTACGATGGTCTATGATGGGGAGGTCTATGACCATATCAGGTACCGTATGCGGGGCGGCGTCTGGCGCTATGCCATGGGCAAGAATATGTGGAAATTTGATTTTAACCGGGGGCACTATTTCCAAGCTTATGATGATTTCGGCAAAAAATATAAAACAAAATGGACCAGACTAAACTTTTCGGCCTGCATCCAGCAGGGCAACTACTGGCACCGTGGCGAACAGGGTATGTTTGAGGCGATTGGCTTCAAACTTTTCAATATGGCTGGCGTCCCGGCCCCAAAGACGAACTATGTGCAATTTCGGATAATTGATGAGCAGTATGAAGATGGTACACTAAATGTAGCCAATCACCGCAGCGGAACACAGTATGATGGTGATTTCTGGGGTCTTTATCTGACTATTGAACAGATGGATGGGCACTTTTTGGATGAACACGGTTTGCCGGATGGTAACCTTTATAAAATCGAAGGCCATAATGGAGAATTGAATAATCAGGGGCCAACTGGGGTTTCAAATCGTTCTGACCTGAATACATTTAAGCAGGGTTACTATAATGATCCAGATCCGAGTGAGCAGTGGTGGCGTGATAATGTTGATCTGGATTGCTATTATTCCTATCGGGCCGTCGTTGAGGGCATTCATCATGGTGATGTGGGATACGGTAAGAATTATTTCTTCTATCTTAATCCTGAGACTAATATATGGTCTCAGTTGCCGTGGGACCTCGATCTGACCTGGGCGAATAACATGTATGGTGATGGTGAAGATCCGTTTAGGAAACAAGGTGGAATCCATAGGCGTCCAGCCCTCTTCCTGGAATTTCAAAATCGCCTCCGCGAGTTTCAGGATTTGCTCTATAATCCTGAGCAGATGAATCAGTTAATTGATGAATATGCCTCTATCATTGATGATCCCGGCGGTGGACTTTCAATAGTGGATGCAGATCGTGCCATGTGGGA
>JAVVFI010000457.1:0-3820 GCA_032250555.1 Sedimentisphaerales bacterium | reverse complement strand
ATCCGTAACTGCTCCAACAAATTCGGTAAGTCCGTCTTTTTGAATTTCATCAGGACCGTAAAGTTCAGGTTTTTGAAGTATGGTGGTGCCTGAAATTTTTTGCCAGTCGTAAACCGGCCAGATATTATGGTATTCATCACCTCTGAGCATTAGATAATTTGTTCCATCTGCTCTATGGTGTGTGGGCTTCCCGGGTCCGTTATATGGTTGTTCCATATTTCGGTTCCTGGTCGAGAACATTCTCACCGTTGTATAATAATTAGGTCGTTGAACTACAAAATGCTCTGTCTGCCAGAAGAATTTACAAAAGGACAAAGATGGCTTGGCTTCTCCTTTTCTTAGCTTGATGATTTCTTCCAGTTCGTCTTTGCGATAGTCGGTACTGAAAATCAGCCGTTCTATTTCAGTAACGCCATGTGGTTCGAAGCTTGCTTTGTGTGTAATGCTTCTGTTTTTTACACTTATATCCGTGTAAATTCCATATACCAACTGCTTGTAAATACCATCGAGGTAATAATCGACAAGGTGATTTATTTTTTCTACAGAGAAGGCATATTTTGTGTTGGCTACATAATAGGACCATTCTCCAAATGCATTTGCGTATTTACCATATCCATAGGAAGTCGTATTGTTAACTCGATCTACCCTGTGATGAAAGCTGTAATCATGCTGCATACCCCGCTTGCCGGTGCTGAATTTCACCTCCCCTTCTATCAGCTTTATGATTTTATCGAATTGTTGCTTGTCGCCGATGAAGAGTAGATTTTTCGCTAATATACCTGCAATCACAATCCTGTCACCGCTTGGCCTGGCCCCGGATGCATTCATGTGCGCTCTTCCGATAATTGGCTGAGCCTTCTCCACCTTGTCTTGCGGAAGATCCTCACCCATGAGCAGCATAAGATTTACTAAATTCGTAGGAGTGGAGATTTGATTATTATGCCAGTTATCACCAAAAAAATCATGATCCACCCAGTAACAAAATGCTCGGTCTATTTTCTCTTTCAGCTTCTTATTTCTGTAATATGAAGAAGCTTTATTTTTATAGGCTTTTGCTAAGTACACTAAATTGTATGTATGATTTCGCTGGGGAAAGCCGGCCGTTCTGCTCAGATCAACATAATTGATATCCTTAAAACTTCCATCCTCATCCATTTTATCCATGATGATTTCTACCCGGCCGTCATCGATAGATGTTTTCATCAACTCTGCGACTACTCTTTCTTTTACAATTAAGAAATCATCTTTTTCTGCATGAGCTGGTAAGCTGAATAATGCAAATATCAGTATTGAAGGGAGAGCTTTAAAAAGTGTATTCATAATTTCAGATTATTATTTATTTTATTTCCTTACCTATGGTTGCATGGCTGATATATTATACCCCCGCCCGTAAGGTAAATCAATGCGAAAATAACTCCAGGATGCATCCGCAATAATCAATCATCGTTAATCAATAATCATTTAAAAGGCCCCTTACTTCTTATACTCCTCCGCATGTTCTTTACAAAGCCACCTGTACGTATTATCCGGCATCCTTACCCGCCTTAGCGGCCCCCACTGACGCCCCTTGTAATTCTCCGGCGCAATCTCCGAAAACAGCTCCGCCAACTGCATCCGTGCCATCCGTTTTTCATCCTCATCGCCAAATTGTCTTAAATCCCGAACACGTTTTACATCCACTGCAAATTTATGTTATAAACGCTTAACAGGTTTAATTACAAATTAGGTAATACCTTCTCAAGTTGATTCTTAAATTGTAACTTCAAATCATCAATATTTCGATAGATTGTTCTAAAATGCCCCAGGTCTTTTATCTTTTTCCTGAAATCTAACAGGCTTTGAATTTCATCTGTAATATTCTCTGCATCTATGGGAGCATTTTTAAAATAGGTATACACCAACGGCTTCCCTGTTTTCTTAAATTGGCCAAAAGCTGTTTCAAATTCTTCCAAGGTGTACTTACCCACTTTAGAAAAGAACAAGCTTACAAAAATATCGGAATTTTTAACGACATTATTGTACTCATCTTGTAACCTGGTTTTTGACATTGCATCAATGAAATTCTCCCAAAGTTCCAGTTCTATGAAAATACCTCTTTTGTAAAGCTGCTGATTCTCACGGTGAATGAAAATCTCAAATTGCTCTCTTTCTTTTTTAAGCTCTTCCGAAGAAGCCAGAAATATTTTAATATGTTTTTGACTACCCTCGCGGTCAGTGGGTGTGGAATATCCGTTCAGGATATCGGTAACAGGAAGGTCCTCATCAAGTTCAACGTGATAATAAGGTTTATTCTTATCTTCCAGTTTAGATAACTGTTCATAGTCCAGCCATTGATCCTTATATAGCACCTCCTATTTGATCTGCATCTGTGAAAACGGTTTATGCAGCTTGCGGAAGGTATCCCGGATAGCATAGAGATAGCTGCGACCCTCACCTTTATTTCCCATTACTTCAACATGGATGTAGTTCTTGCGATAAGTCTGGTAAACTTTTGCCCGGCAAGACCCATTTGAAATAAATACACCGCTTCGCCATCGTTTTTCTTCCTGGATGTCCTGGTGCATTTCGACAATAAACCGTGTCATAAAGACATTTGGCGGAAAATCGTCGTAGTTGTAGCGGAAATGCATGGATTGACTGCTGTCCCATTCAAAATCGGGCTCTATATCTTCAAAAAGATCCGGAATGAGAAAAATATCCCTTTGGTCCCTTGCCCCATAACACAGATTGAATTTTTTCATCAGCTCCAGAAGATATGCGTGCCTGGTCTTTGGGAATTTCTTCTTGGCTAAGATGCGTTCCAGATCATTAATATGTAATTCACCTTTGGTTTCATCTTTAACTTTTGAGTCGTTAATAATGGCATAGACACCATCCATAATCCATTGTGGATTGATGACATTAGTATCGACCAAGCGTGGGTCATCTACAAAGCTGACGACCGCTCCAATCATACTGAGAAGTTTAAGATTGCTTTTACGCTCTTCTTCTGGAAGGTCCTTGATAAATTCGAGGTTTTCATATTCCTCATAAGTGATGAAATCTTTGCCGTCTTTCTCCAGCTTTTCCAATTCTTTTTTAACTGTAAACCATTCCGGCGGGCGTTGTTCGAAGACGCCCGGCATGATTTTCATATCACATACGGTTGCTGTTATCTTCTTTTTCAAAAGCTCAATTGTATCAGCGGCGTTACTATCCTCACAATCATAGATACAGGTTCGGACAAAGCCAATAATATTGGGGTAATCTCTCTCAAGGCTTTTTCGATCTAAATCGTGGGGATCCTTGTCTATTTTATTGATAACTACCAGAACAGGCGCTTCATTGCCCAACTGCTTGGCCAGCTTAAGCCAGTGATTGAGCTCATTTCGTTCCCTGCGCGCAAGCGTAACCAGTACGTATAAAGTACGTTCTGAGAAGAAGAACTGGTGTGTGCTGCGCATAAATTCCTGACCGCCAAGGTCCCATATATTCAGGCGGATATCTTTATCTTTATAGGGAATTGTGATATGACTCCGCTCTATGCCGTGTGTGGTATTTATCTTTCTTTTAATTTTTCCTTTTCGAAGAAATTCGATTAAATGCGTTTTGCCATAGTCGCTTTCGCCAATAAAAATCACTTTGGCTTCATGTATGGGTTGCAATGTCCCGGCTTTTTGCGCCCTTTGCCATTTGAGTATTTCCTGGATCTGTTCTTGCGGAGGAAGATCATATATTTCAGCGCCTACCTTAAGTTGATTTCCTTTCAGAACGAGCCTCGTCAGATTTGTTAACTGCCCTAATTCCTTCGGTACACTCGTTAGTTGATTTCCTTTCAGAT
>JAVVFI010000456.1:0-3830 GCA_032250555.1 Sedimentisphaerales bacterium | reverse complement strand
CGATTCTGGAAATACAAGAACAAATCCGGAGAATTAGCCTATCTGTCAGAATTGATGAAGTAATATACGCCCCCGGCGGCCGGCCCTTTTAAATGATTATTGATTATTTGCTATTGATTATTTGGCATTGAGAAGTGAGAATTTAGAATGCAGCATTGAGATTGTTCATTATGTTCAGAATGGTCCCAATGGCAAAATCCCGCAATAAATTTCGGGGCTAAATAGAGGTTGGCACATAAGACGAAGGATGAAAATATATGAAGTATGCAGGACTAACGGATGAGCCGAAAAGAAGAAAACAGGAACGCGGCAACCAGAGCGACTTTAAGGTAATGCAGCAATTCACAAGCGAGCAATCTGCGCGTCAATGGGAAAGGAGAATGCTTGCTCAGGGATATGAGGGAGATACCATCGGCACAGGATGGAAATACGGCTATACCTTTTCAGTCCGACGTTAGTTCTCAGTTTTTAGGGATTGTAGCTATATAATCAATACTTCACCTCTTTTAGAATGTCCATTGCGTTCTTAGCCCAAAGACAGCAGCGTTTTTGGCCGTGTCGTTGCCGCTGGAGTTTCGATCCTTCGGCTGTGCTCAAGGGCAAGCTTTTTCGCTCGGTCTCATAACGAGAAGGTTATCCTAACAGGCTCTAATAGCTTTCGCAGTACTCAGGATATGGCTATAAGAAGAAGCCAAAAGCTGCATGCCGGTAAGGATAATGCTATATTCTTGTTTTTATATTTTGTCGATATTTGATCAAGCAATCAGAGTGATTTTCGCATCCTGGGTATAAATTATGGGGGTTGTTTTTATGCTTCATTCAGGGCAGAGCAGCCGGAATTACATGGAAGTCTGTGGATAGTTTGCTGAAAATGCTCAGACAGGAAGTAATGTGCGCGCTTCCTAATAATGGTGCTAAATATAAACTGTAAGACTTAATAATATAACAAATTCCTTTCTTTTGACGTGTACTCCACGCGTAGGCTGATCCCGTCGGGCAACCGGTTTCGGCTTTTTTATTTTAGCTGAATCTTTTCATCTTCTTGTATGTCCCCATGTATCAAATCAGGTAGTTTCCGAAGTTAATTCCCGCCTAAAATTTGACGAACACACGTTGGAGTAATATTTTTTTGTGGGTGAGATTTCTAATTGGGGGTTAGTTTCAATATGGGGCGGACGACGAGACACACTAAGCCGGTCTGCTAATGAACTATATGTGCGGAAAGACCTTCGGTAAATAGTTTAAAACAAAGACTAACCACGGAAAACACAACAATAAGAATACCATAGAATCGCTGCTAATTAGCGAGATTGGTTGATTTATTGCTCTTTGATAAGTGGTGAAAAGTTTTAGTCATTATCTGATGGTACTTTCAAATTTTGCGAAATAGTACCGCCGCCGGATTAGACCGTCAAAGCCATGTCAGAGGTATATTCGGTTGTGTAAAGGGCAGTCGGTATTATTTTTCAGTGTCGTAGTGTTTTGTAACTAACCAATTTTAATGTTAACTGTATTAGGAGATTTTACTATGGCAGGAGTAGCAGCTCAAACAGAGCAATCGCATAATGCGATATTGGAAAAAGAAGGAAAATATCTCACCTTCGCTCTGGCCAACGAAGAGTACGGCTTGGAGATTCTAAAGGTCCGTGAGATTATCGGATATATGGAGATAACCGCTGTCCCGCAAACGCCGTCTTATGTTAAGGGCGTCATCAATCTGCGTGGCCAGGTTATTCCGGTTGTCGATCTTCGCGCCAAGTTCGGTATGGAGACCACTGAAACTACAGAGGAGACTTGTATTATCGTTGTGGAGACCGGTCAGGATGGCCGCAGCTTCAGCACCGGCATCGTGGTTGACCATGTCGAGGAGGTGTTGGACATAGCCGGTGAGGACATTGAGGAAGCGCCGCAGTTCGGTTCAGCCGTAAATACCGATTTTATCCTGGGTATGGGCAAGATTGGCGAGTCCGTCAAGATACTGTTGGATATCGACAGAGTTTTGGCCGGTGATGATTTCGGCAGTTTTGGCGGCGGTTCAGCCGAGGCCTCTGTTAAGGAAGAAATTCCTCTTACGGATGATGAAGAAAAATCCGGAAAGTAAATCCTGCAATATAAAGAATAAGTCTCATTGCAGACGAGTGAATCACAATAATAGAAGTTAAAGTGAAAGGTAACAAATGTGTAAGGAAAAGTTTTTATTATGCGCCTTAGTGGTGACTATGGCATTTGCTTACCAGGTTCAGGGCCAGGACATTTGGGAGCAGGAGACGCTAACGAATGGTTTCTGGGGCCTGAACGACAGCCTGGCGGGCAGCGGCATAGAAGTGGGCTTTGGTATAACCAACATATACCAGCTCAATGTCAACGGCGGAACCAGCACGCACAACCACCAGGGCCGGCACACAGGCAGCTATGACCTGGAAATCGGGGCAGACCTTCAACAGTTGTTGGGTATAGAAGGCGCCACACTTTATGTTCACACCGAAGGAAGCTGGTCGAGGATGGATATTGACGCCACTTCGATAGGCAGTGCATTCGGCGTCAATGCTGATGCCGGCGGCAGACGTGCGATGGACGTCACCGAAGTCTGGTATGAGCAGACGTTGCTCGATGATACCCTCCGCATACGGCTTGGTAAGCTGGACATCAGCGGCGGATTCGAATGCCGCGGCTGTCCCGTCTCATTCGACGGCAGTGCCTACGCCAATGATGAAACCGGCCAGTTCTTAAACGGCGCTTTGGTCAACAATCCGACTGTACCGTTTCCGGACAAAGGAATTGGAGTGGTTTTTTACTGGAACCCCATCGAATGGTGGTATGCCTCAGTGGGTGCTATAGATGCCCAGGCTGATGCCAGGGAGACCGGCTTTAACACGGCATTCAAGGACCAGGACTATTACTTCTATGTCTTTGAGACCGGTATCGCCCCGCTGATCGATTCAGCCAACGGCCCGATGCCCGGTGCTTATCGAGTGGGTGTATGGAACGATCCTCAACCGAAGGGCAATTCAGACGCCAGTAAGAACTATCGTGATGACATTGGTGCTTATCTTAGCTTTGACCAGATGCTCTGCAAAGAGAACAGCGACCCCGAAGACACTCAGGGTACCGGAGCGTTCTTCAGGTACGGCTATGCGAACAGTGAGAAGAACGATATCACCGGTTTCTGGAGCTTCGGTCTTCAATGCACGGGTTTAGTAGATGGCCGTGACGGCGATGTCCTTGGCGTAGGTTATGCCAACGGCATTTTCAGCAATAACGCATCTACGACCTATACGGACGACAACGAGGATGTCCTGGAAGTCTATTACAACGCCCAGGTCACTCCGTGGCTTAATGTAAGCCCGATGGTTCAGTATGTCGCCGACCCCGGCGGTAACGACACGGCCAAAGATGCTACTGTCTTCGGACTAAGAACACAATGGACCTTCTAAAAGAGGTGACAAAAAGGTGTATGCTTTGCCTGGTGTAGGGCAGAGTTAATAAACAATCTGACAAAGGAAATTAGGGTGTATGCTTTGCCTGGTGTAGGGCAGGGCAAATAAAGAATCTGACAAGGAAAATTAAGGAGCGTACAAAATGTTTAAGAATTTTAAACTTGGAACAAAAATTATTCTTGGATTTTTGGCAGTAGTTGCTTTGGTAGCTATCGCCGGTGCTACAGGCTACTGGGGTGTAGAAACAGTTGGTAAGGCACTACATGTAGTAGCGAATGAGGAAGCCCCGATCGTTGATGCCAGTATGGAAATGATGATGGCGGTAAGCGAGGGCAAAATGCTCGGCGATGAACTGAAAGGTGCTACAGCAGTGATGGCAACAGACAATGCATC
>JAVVFI010000455.1:0-3894 GCA_032250555.1 Sedimentisphaerales bacterium | reverse complement strand
CGGTTTACATCTCGGTTCCGCACAACCTGCATCAGACATTTTACTGTGCCGCCCTGGAAGCCGGCAAACACTTAATGGGAGAAAAGCCGTTTGGTATAGATAAGAATGCGAATGATGCGATAATAGCTGAAGTCGGTAAACACTCCGATTGCTTTGTCAGATGTTCGTCACAGTTTCTGTTCTTCCCTGCCGTTCAGAGAATCGGCCGAATGATAGAGGCCCGTGACTTTGGCAGAATCATTGAGGTCAACGTCGGCTTTCTGCACTGCAGCGATCTTAATCCTTCCAAACCAATCAACTGGAAGCGGACACTCGAAGCCAATGGCGAATATGGCTGTATAGGAGATTTAGGACCTCATATTTGTTCAGTTCCTTTCAGAGCCGGCTGGATTCCCTTGGATGTGCGGGCTGTGCTCTCTAATATAATACAGGAGCGTCCGGACCGAAGCGGTAAGATGGTACCTTGTCAAACTTGGGATAACGCGACACTTCTTTGCCAGGCCAAAGATTCCAATTCAGGAGATGTTTTCCCGTTTACACTCAGGACACAGCGTATCTCACCTGGCCAGAAGAATAATTGGTATCTTGAGATTTTAGGTACAAAAGCCTGTACTAAGTTTAGTACTAACAACGCCAACACACTTGAAGTGCTCGAATATAAAGGCCGCGAGCAGATATGGCAAAAGATTGAGATGGGGCAGGAAGTACCATTCAAATCTATAACGCATGATATCTTTCAGTTTGGAGTATCCGATGCGATTCTGCAAATGTGGGCCGGATTTTTGTATGAATTGGACAAGGGTAAGCCTCTTACTATGTTTTCCGGCTGCGTTACACCTGATGAAACAGCTTTATGGCATCGACTGTTCACTGCAGCTCTGGCATCACATAAAAGCGGTACTACTGTTTCTCTGGAATGATTTGAGAAGGAAGCTATCTTGATATTTGAATTTTTTCGAGGTTCCCCAAAGCAGTAGGAGTATATGTTTTAATCAAGTTGTCCTGCAGTTGCTTTGGAGCGTGCTAATTGGTCAACCGCAACCGCGATAATAATTATGGCCCCGATGACTATCAACTGAACATTGGTGGAAATGTCTAATAGCGTACATCCGTTCCGCAAAAAGCTTATTAAAAGTGTTCCGATTAAAGTACCGATTATTGTTCCTCTGCCGCCGGATAGACTGGCGCCGCCTATTACCACCGCAGCGATTATGTCAAGCTCAAGTGTGACACCAGCCGTCGGCTGCGCAGAGACAGCCCTGCTGGTGGTTATCATTGCGGCTATCCCCACAACCAAACCCGTTAGAGCATAGATACGTATCAAACAGGAATCCACATTCACCCCTGCATGAAAAGCTGCTTCTCTATTTGAACCGATAGCATAAGTATAGCGTCCTAATCGGCTGTACTTTAGCAAAAAACCGGCAAGGGCAATAATGAAAGCAAAAATCAAAACGGAAATGGGAATACCAAGAACTACTCCTTCATTAAGGTACTTGTAGTGGGGAATATTATAAGGTTTTCCGGCATTCATAACATAAGAAATCCCGCGAAAAGTACTCATAGTACCCAGGGTTACGATAAACGGAGGTAGCTTTAACTTGGTAACTAACAGACCGTTCAGAGTACCACAGGCAAGCCCGGTGACAATACCGACAATGGTGCCGAGAACAAGGGCCGCTCCCTGCGGATTTGTCCCGCCGATTAAAATCATCACCCACGCACCGACCATACCGCTAAGGGCCATCATTGAGCCAACGGAAAGATCGATTCCCGCTGAAATTATAATTGCCGTCATTCCAACCGCGATAATCCCATTCACACTTGAGCGGCGAAGTACGTTCAGGAAATTATCCGTAGTCAGGAACGTATCAGGTTTCAAAGCCGAGAGAAAACAGATGATTAATATCAGGCTGCCAAAGGGCAGTAACTGTCTTGCCAATTTACTCATTGAGCGGCCTCCACTGCTGCCAGGTGCATAACTTCTTCCTGAGTGGTCTCTTTAGGATTTACATCTCCCACCAATCGTCCCCGGCGCATCACCAGGATTCTGTCGGCTATTCCGAACAGCTCCGGTAATTCCGATGAAATAAATAAAATCGCTTTGCCTTCCTCGGCCAGTTCATTGAGAAGTGAATATACTTCTTTTTTTGCCCCGACGTCTATGCCTCGCGTCGGCTCGTCGAAAATCATGAACTTTGATTCGGCTAGTAACCAGCGGGCGATAAGAATTTTCTGTTGATTACCACCCGAAAGAGAATCCACAGGTGCTTGAGGCCCCAGCCATTTGATGGAGATGCGACTTGCGATATCTGTAACTATTTTGCTTTCCCGGCTGGGCTTGATGAGGTTCTTCATACCTATTGCCGCCAGGTTCGGCAAGGTTACATTCCAACTGCACGGAAGCTCCAGGCATAAACCCGTTCGCTTACGGTCTTCGGTTAAAAATGCAATGTGGTTGGCTATGGCATCGGTCGGTGAGTTAATTTCCAGGTGGCGTTCATCAAGCTCTATGGTACCAGAGGTTTTTCTGTCTATACCAAATAGTGCCTGAGCGACTTGTGTGCGACCGGCACCAACTAATCCCGCCATTCCAACAATTTCACCTTTTCGAATTTCGAAAGAAATATCTTCTATCCCGTTTTGCGAAGAGAGGTTTCTAACCTGAACGCGCGTTTGCCCGATATTGACATTTCGAGCAGGGAAGAAATCCTTCAGTTCTCTTCCCACCATGTGGTGTACAATTTTGGGGATATCAAGTTCTGCCATTGTTCCGGAATGAACCATCCTGCCGTCCCGCAGAACACTTACATCGTCGGCCAGTCCGACAATTTCTTCCAGCCGATGGGAAATGTATATAATGGATAGCCCCTGCCTGCGCAGAGCTTTTACCAGCTTGAAAAGCATTGCCGCTTCAGTTTCAGATAATGACGATGTCGGTTCATCCATAACAATTATCGAAGCCTTGCGCATCAGGGCTTTGAGTATCTCAATAATCTGGCAATCCCCCATGGGAAGTTCTTCTACTACGGCTGTCGGATCAATATTAAAATTAAAGCGCTGCGCAATTTCAGCCGTCTGGGCTATCATCTTTTTGTGGTCCATAATAAAAGGCAGACGCCCCGGCAGTTCCATTCCGAGGAAAACGTTTTCCGCTACGGTTAAATGTTCCGCCAGGTCAAGTTCCTGATAGATCATCGAGATCCCGGCCGCGAGGGCTTCAGCCGGTTTAGCGAGCCTTTGCATCTTCCCGTTGATTTCGATAGTTCCGGCCTCGGGCTGATATACACCTGCCAGGATTTTCATTAACGTTGATTTACCTGCCCCGTTTTCACCCACAAGGGCATGGACCGTACCCCGGCGCACAGTTAAGCTGACATCCGAAAGAGCACAGATAGGCCCGAATTGTTTGGAAATTCCCCTCATACGCAATGAAATGTCCGTATCCGACAGCCGATTGTTAGTAGTGGTTGCTATCATTTCAAATTCAGTAAAGCCTTGATTTCCGGTTCCTCTAATCGCTCTAAGGTGACCAGTTCAACACCTGTATCTATTGATTTGGGAACTTCTTTACCGTTGATTTTATCAACGAGAGTCTTTACTCCTATATATCCCATTTTATAAGGATCCTGAACAACCAACGAATCAACTACTCCCGATCTGAGCTTATCAATGAGCGTTTCTTCGGCATCGAAACCAATCATTTTTATACTATCGGTTCGCCCCTGGCTCTGCAGTGCCTGCGCCGAGCCGACGGAAGTGCTCGCATTACTGGCATAGAGACCATCAAGTTCGGCATGTTTGGTCAGAAGGTCCTCGGCCGCCTGCAATGCCGTCTCAACAGTGGCCATTCCATATTTTGTATCTACGATTTCTATATCGGGAAATTCTTTC
>JAVVFI010000454.1:0-3903 GCA_032250555.1 Sedimentisphaerales bacterium | reverse complement strand
CAATTTAAGCCAAAACAAACCCAATTCAAACCCAATCAAAGCCAATAATCAATCATCATTAATCGATAATCATCTAAGAGGAAGGGGTGCTCAGATGTTCGGAAACCTTTTCAGTATTTGGTTTTTCGATTACACCTCTTTCAGTAATGATAGCTGCTATATCTTTTGCTTCTGTTACGTCAAAGGCCGGATTGTAAATATCAACGCCTTCCGGTGCGGTTCGTCTTTCGCCGAAGGATGCCACTTCATCGGCAGACCTTTGTTCTATCGGTATCTCGGAACCGCTTTTTATACTCAAATCGAACGTGCTCGAAGGCGCCGCGATATAAAACGGTATTGTGTGTTCCCGCGCGAGAATACTAACGCTGTAAGTTCCAATCTTATTAGCTGCATCGCCGTTGGCTGCGATTCTGTCGGCGCCGGTTATAACTGCGTTGACCTTTCCCTGCTTCATCAGCCACCCGGCCATATTATCGCATATAAGAGTAACATCAATCCCCGCCTGCTTCAGCTCCCAGGCCGTCAATCGGGCGCCCTGCAGCAAAGGCCTGGTCTCATCGGCATAGACCTTGAACTTCTTTCCGTTTTTATGGGCCTCGAACACCAAAGACAAGGCCGTACCCTGTCCTGCTGTCGCAAGCGCCCCTGCATTACAGTGCGTCAAAATACCGGAACTGTCTTCGATAAACTTCTGCCCGTTCTGACCAATCCGCCTGCACATGTCCTCATCTTCGGCGCAGATAGCATTAGCCTCTGCCAAAACAGCTTCCTGCACGGCCGGTATAGTTGCCTCTGCGTTTGCGGCCGCAAATTCTTCGATACTTCGCCGAACTCTTTCCAATGCCCAGAACAAATTTACGGCCGTCGGGCGAGACGAAGCCAGATACTCTACAGACTCAGCCAGAACTTTAAGGCCCTGTTGCAGGCTGTCCTCGGATTGAAGCTTCTGCATACCAAGAACAAGTCCATAACCCGCCGAAACGCCTATCGCCGGTGCGCCGCGAACTGCAAGTGTCTTTATCGCCACAAAAAGCTGTTCGGCATCCCGGCACTGAATCTTAACAAATTCACAAGGCAGCAGCCGCTGGTCTATAAGCTCCAGGAAGCCGTCCGTACCGCCAATCCATTTAAGTGTTTGAGCTATCATAAGGATTTTTCTCTAATATCGTGTTTTGAATTATCTATCGACCCTGGCGCCGCCGCCACCTATTACTTTTTCGACTTCACTCAGACTGGCTGTGGTTGTATCGCCGGAGGTGGTCATGGCCAAAGCGCCGTGTGCAGCGCCGTAGTTCACTGCCTCGGCGGCAGATTTACCTTCCATAAGTCCATATATCAGGCCCGATGCGAAACTGTCTCCGCCGCCGACACGGTCATATATTTCAAGGTCCGACCTGAGCGTAGCATCGTGAAATTCACCATCGGCGTAAATAACAGCACCCCAGTCATTTACAGAAGCTGTTTTGGCGTTTCGCAGCGTAGTAGCTACGACCTTGAAGTTTGGAAATTCTTTAGTGACCTGCTCGATCATTTTTTTGAAATTCGTAGGGTCGAGTTTGGAGAAACTTTCGCCTGTACCTTTTACCTCAAAACCAAGAGCCGCTGTGAAGTCTTCTTCGTTTCCGAGCATCACATCGACATGCGGCGCGATAGCCCGATTGACTTCCATCGCCTTTTCCTGGCCGCCTATATCTTTCCAAAGAGAATTGCGAAAGTTCAGATCGTAGGAAACTATAGTGCCGTGCTTCTTCGCTGCTGTCACGGCCTCTATGATAACATCGGGTGTTGTTTTCGAGAGTCCCGCGAAAATGCCTCCGGTATGAAACCATCGTACGCCGTCAGTACCGAATATTTTATTCCAGTCGATGTCACCTTTCTTCAATTGCGATGCGGCGCTGTTTGCCCTGTCCGAACAACCCACTGCTGCCCGCACACCGTGACCTCGCTCAGTGAAATTCAGACCAATCCTTACCTTTCTGCCGATGCCATCGTACGGAACCCATTTTACGTACTCCATACTCACGCCGCCCTGATACATCAAATCCTCGAGCAATCTTCCGACGGGATTATCAACAAGTGCTGTAACGACCGCAGCCCTTTGGCCGAAGCAGCGCTTAAGACCCCTGGCGACATTATATTCTCCGCCGCCCTCCCAAACCCGAAAATGCCGGGTTGTATGAATTCTCTCTTCACCCGGATCTAATCGAATCATTATTTCGCCCAACGAGAGTATGTCATATTTGCACTGCGATTTCTGTCTTAAATCGATTATTGCCATGGAGAACCTCCTTTTTGATTTATTTTAGCTGTATATTTTCCCCTCTCTGTAATCCATCCATGCTGGCTCGAAAGCCTTTCTTTCCGTAGGTGCCGGTCTCAATTCGATTATGCTGCTGCCGAACAAATCGGGCGAACTCGGGTCGTATTCAATATGCAGGATGGAATTTCTCAACGACTGGTTCTCAGGCTTGAACTTCAAAGGTTTATTTGCGGCCTTATCAATGACATCGGGATGTATTTCAATACCATCGGAGGCCAGAACAAGATGCGAGCCACGCGAGCCGCTGCCCTGCTTGAGCAGTTCGACTACGGCCTTGAGAAACCCGACGCTCGCCAGGGCCAGATGTTCTGCCTGTATTGCCTTGACAATCCCCTTGGCGCCTTTTGAATTGAAGCCTTTTTCTTGTATGTTTTTGTAAAGCCCGACCGCCTCTTTCAGGGCTTTTTGAGCATCATTCAACTCTCTGATATGTCCACCTGATGCAGTCATACGGCTTCGGATTTCTTCCAGAACCTCTTCGGGATTAAGGCCGGATGGATTTTGATATTGCTCAAGGCCTGCTACAATGTCACTTAGCTGCCTGTCGATCTCAGTCTGCTTGTCCGAATAATCCGGCAGCTCACAGCCATAGACATTTACGACATATTCGGCCGCCCTCAGTCCGCCGGTCTGGCCGGCGTTAAGCGCCGAGCCGCCCGGACGTTTTACACCGTGCGTACCTGCCATCTCACCTATTATAAAGGTCTGTGGTATGTTGGACTGCCACCATTTGTCTACGGCAAAACCACCGTTGTTATGCTGGGCACACACTGCGATTTCGAGCGGCTCGGAATATAAATCGATGCCGTTCTCCTTATATATCTCGATAGCAGGGGTGTTCATGTGTGCTAATCGTTCGATAGGTGTTTTCTGCAATGCTCCGGCTTTCTGCAGATACTCTTTAGCTTCCGGCTCAAGCTCATCGATATCGAAATCATCCATAGAACCACTGCCGACCGGATTTTTTAGAAAGTCCATATATACCCGTCTGCCCTTTTGTGTTTCATTGAATACGATGATGTCAACCAGCGATGATTGCAGGTTTTCTATCCGCTGCGGATCGAATGGCCACTGATAGCCCTTTAGGAAAATATCCGTTGCCATCTTGCTCATTGATGGGAAAAAGTCCGTCAGAAATTCTTTTTCGTCTTTACCGTCTGCATCCGTGCTGAAAATCCTCGGGACCGCCTGCATATATGTCCCGGAAACGTTCCAGCGGAATTTGATACTTGCCAGGCCGAACTGTGACTCGGTCAGGTTTGTCCCGATAAGGCCCGCCTTGAAAGCAAGCCCGTGGATACCGAGCTGGCCCTTCGGATAGACGGTTGTTTTGAACATCTCGCCCGGGCCCCCGGCGGCGAGGATAATATTCGCACCGAGGTAAACATTTACAGCGTAATTTGATTCATCGAGGTTTTTCTTATCGACGGTTACAACACCTGTAATTCGCTTCGCATCGCCGGAGCCTGTAGTCAGTAAGTGTGCGAGTTCCTGCCGGTCGAAAATTTCTACATCATACCTTTCGAGCTGTTTCTGCAGACACTGGCTCATAAACCTACTCGTTTTTGGTCCGGCTGACGTGG
>JAVVFI010000453.1:0-3905 GCA_032250555.1 Sedimentisphaerales bacterium | reverse complement strand
GGTATTGGCTCGCGAAAAGATGTTTTTCATGGTGCCGCTCACGCATTATATCTGCCACGTCAAACCGAGTTTACAATTACAGCCGAAGAAGCTGGTGAATATGCTGTTACCTGGGTGCCGACCGATGAGGACCATGAACCCTGGTTGATCAAACCTGATGATGTGGATATTTCAGTGCGGGGCGGTGACAATGTCAGTCGTCAGATTAATGATTTGCTGCCTTCGAACTCACCGGTGCATCGCCTCGTACTGGTTGAAGTTTATACTCCCAGCGGCAACTGGAGCAGCTATCCCCCTCATAAGCATGATATCCATCTGAAAGATGACCAGGGCAATCTGCTCGAAGCAGACCTGGAGGAAGTGTATTTTTATAAAATTGATAAGCCCGATGGCTACGCCTATCAGCGCGTATATACAGGCGAAACTTCTCCGCTTCACAAGGCGGGTAGTCCGATTGACGCTTTGGTTCGGGCGGAAAATAACTGTGCCGTTCTGGTTCCGGAAGGCTATCATCCCGTAGTCAGTGCGCCCGGATATACAACTTATTACTTGAATGTATTAGCCGGCAGCGCCCAGACACTTGCTAATCAGGATGACCCGAAATACACCTGGGTGACAGAGACTTATAAACAAAAAGACAATCGGCTTCCTTTATATTAATTTGAGTTGGATTATGTAAGCAGCCGTTTTGTACAGGAGTATTATATGAGTGAAAGAGAGACGAAGTACGACACGCTTCATATGGGTCGCTCATCTATCGATCTTTACAGTAATGATATTGGCTCTGCTTTTGTGGATATTAAGAGTTTTGCCGCTTATGTTGGAGGTTCCCCGACGAATATAAGCGTTGGTGGGCGAAGGCTGGGATTAAAAACTGCATTATTGACAGGTCTCGGCCGGGACCCGGTCGGTGATTTTATCCTGAAATTTTTGACCGAAGAAGGAGTTGAAACAAAATTTATCTGCCATAAGCCCCATAACCGCTCTAGCGCAGTGGTTCTTGGAATAGAGCCGCCTGATAGCTTTCCTTTGGTTTATTATCGTGAAAATTGTGCTGATATTGCGTTGACGATAGACGATGTTCTTCAAGCCCCGGTTTCCGAAAGTAAAGTATTTCAATTTGCCGGCACGAATTTATCTCTGGAGCCGAGTCGTAGTGCGACATTATTCGCCGCTGAGCTGGCCCGTCAGGCGGGGACGAAAGTTGTTCTCGATATAGATTTTCGTCCCGACCAGTGGCACGATCCGAGGGCATTCGGCGTGGTGGTCCGCACGGCTCTTCGTCTGGCGGACATTGTGATTGGAACCGAAGATGAGATTAATGCCGCGATGTTAACCGATGTCAGTCGTATAGAGCTTACTGATTCCGTTTCCGATACCCAGGTCAGGGGGGATGTGGACGAGGCGATTCGTAAGATGCTCTCGATGGGCCCCGAGGCAGTGCTGCAAAAAAAAGGTCGTGATGGTGTTTGTGTTCATCTGGTGGATAAGCAGGGCAAAATCGAGCAAATCGACGCACCGGGTTTCCCGGTCGAAGTGACAAATATTCTGGGGGCCGGAGATGCCTTTGCCGCTGGATTTCTTTATGGATACGTAAAAGATTGGGGATGGTATAAGTCCGGGAGAATGGGCAATGCCTGCGGGGCGATTGTTGTTACAAAACATGGTTGTGCCAATTTTATGCCTGCTTATGATGAGGTAATGGCCTTTGTCGCCGGTTACGGAGGTCTTGAATAGCGATAATACATTCGTGGAGAAAGTTACATTGAACCGCGGCGTTTTTACACATATAATCCGAACTGTTGGATACTAAATTTGAGAGAATTTTAAGGCATAGCTTTTGGAGGTTTTGTCATGAGTACTAAAACTGTTCGCTTAACAATGGCGCAGGCGTTAATTAAGTATCTCACCAGACAGTATGTGGAGCGTGATGGTAATGAACAAGCATTTTTTGCCGGGTGTTTTGGTATTTTCGGTCATGGTTGTGTATCCGGCATAGGCCAGGCTTTGCAGCAGTATCCGGAGTTTCGCTATTACCAAACCCGTAATGAGCAGGCGATGGTTCATGCCTCGGCCGCTTATGCCAAAATGAAAAATCGGATGGGGACATTTGCCTGCCTTTCATCGATCGGCCCGGGCGCGACAAATATGATAACAGGAGCCGCCGTGGCGACAACTAATCATCTTCCGGTTTTGCTTTTGCCAGGTGATATATTCGCGCGTCGCAACGTAGCGCCTGTTCTGCAGCAGTTGGAATCTGAAATCACACAGGACATATCAGTTAGTGACTGTTTTAAACCCGTAAGTCGATACTGGGACCGCATTAATCGAGCGGACCAGATATTAACGGCATTGCCGGAGGTCATGCGTGTCCTTACCAGTCCGGCTGATACCGGTGCGGTGACTCTTTCGCTTCCGCAGGACACTCAGACTGAAGCCCATGATTATCCGGTAGAGTTTTTTAATAAACGCATCTGGAACATTCCGCGCAATCGGGCGGACAGCAAGACTCTCAAAGAAGCTGCCAGGTGGATAAGTAATTCCAAAAGTCCTTTGATTATCGCTGGCGGTGGAGTTATCTACAGCGGCGCTGAAGGTACTCTCAAAGAGTTTGTAGAAAAAACGGGCATTCCGGTAGGTGTCACGATGGCCGGTAAAGGTAGCCTGCTTTATGACAATAAGCTGAATATGGGGGCGATTGGAGTAACCGGCAACTTTGCCGCGAACCGTATAGCGCGCGATGCGGACCTGGTTATTGGTATTGGGACACGCTACAGCGATTTTACCACGATGAGCAAGACCGCTTTTCAGAATCCGGATGTTCGTTTCGTAAATATTAACGTTGCTGAATTTGATGCGTTCAAGCATTCTGCACTGCCCTTACTGGCCGATGCGAAGGTGACTCTTGAGGAGCTAATCGAACTTCCGAAAGGTTATCATGTCGAGGATGACTATCAGCAAAAGGCGCAGCAGCTTCATGACCAATGGCAGAAAGAAGTGGACCGGATTTACGCAATTCGTAATAAACCCCTCCCGAGTCAGGGTGAATTAATAGGTGCTGTCAATGAACTGAGCGAGCCTGATGCGGTAATGATAAATGCCGCAGGCAGTATGCCCGGCGACCTGCATAAGTTGTGGCGAACGCGGCATTCGAAGAATTTCCATCTTGAATATGGATACAGTTGTATGGGTTATGAAATTGCCGGCGGGCTTGGAATCAAGATGGCTGCTCCTGAGAGGGAGGTGGTCGTTATGGTTGGCGACGGCAGCTACCTTATGCTGTGTAATGAAATTGTTACTTCCATACAGGAAGGATATAAACTTACTATTGTTATAATGGACAATCAGGGCTTTAACAGTATCGGCGGACTAAGCCGTTACCTGGGCCAGGAAGGATTCGGCACACGTTATGCTTATCCGAGCAATAACAAACTTCCGGATGATACATCAGAGCAGCCTGAAGCACTTCCAGTGGACCTTGCCATGAATGCTCGTGGATTGGGTGCTCATGTTATTGAGTGCAAAACATACGATGATTTTGTTAAGGCGTTCAAAGAGTCCAAGAAAACCGACCGGACCACGGTAATTTATATTCGCAACGACCGATATGTTGGTGTGCCCGGCTATGAAAGCTGGTGGGATGTGCCCGTGGCTGAAGTAAGTGAAATGAAGAGCGTTAAAAAGGCTCGCAAAGAATGGGAACAAAACAGTAAACAGGAACGATTTTTCTTTTAAATCAATCTGACCTGAGAGGTTCCCGAAATATTCGCCAATGGCAAGGGGAGGTCTTGCGTGTCAAAAATTCGTATTGCGAATGCTCCATGCTCCTGGGGCTCTTTGGAATTTGATGGTCTTGATGGCCAGGCTATACCCTATGGGCAGATGCTCGATGAGCTAAAGGAAAC
>JAVVFI010000452.1:0-3930 GCA_032250555.1 Sedimentisphaerales bacterium | reverse complement strand
GGTATTTATCTTTTCTCCCGGGCCGGATCTCCCTTTTTGCTCAACTTGGCTCCGGGTTTCTTTTCCTGAGCTTACTTGTCCCTGATTTCTCTTCCTTTCCTCTGCTTTTTCTATTAATCTCAGTATTTCTGCAGGGGAAACGCCTCTCTTTCTATCCTTTATAGTGTCAAATGAATTGGCATCAGCCATTCCTTCGGTTTTATCCTTGACTTCTACTTCAGTTCTTGTTTGTAATTCTTCACAGGCCTTTGCCCTTTCTTCCGTATCGACTCTTTCTTGCTTTTCAACCTTTCTCTGCTCTTCGGATTCGTCCAGTGCCTGAGCTTCTGGCCGAGTTTTAGATTGGTCTTCTATCGTATTAACATTCTTGATCTTTTTGTTCTTAAACCAATCAATTAAGACATTCTGGCTGAATGTTTTTTTATTGTTGTTGGTCTTTTTCTTAAACATTGTTTACGTTTTTCATGCACAAATTCACTTTAACAATTCTAAAGTCTAAGAGGTCTCTTTCTATAAACTTGCCAGGACCTCAGACTTATCGTCGGCAAACTCGAAATTGCCGTCAAGGCCGGTTATCATAAAGATGCCTTTCGTTGCCGCAGAAACATTGCATAAAACAAGCTTATGACCGCTATCAGATAGCATCTTGCGCAGTTTCAGCAGCTTCGACAAGCTCGAGGAAGTTACGATATCAACATCAGAGAAGTCTATTACTACATCACAATTACACTTATCACGCACCATCTCCATAACAGCTTCAAGCTCATCTCTCATTTCCGGTTCTCTGGATAAATCCACGATAATAGTATTTTCTGACCAATTTTGAATACTCACCTTAATCTCCTTGTTCCGAGTTAATAAAGTGTTTTTAGTTGTTCATTTTCAACTCTTTACAGAACGAAAAAATTCATCTCACCTTGGGCTTATCTCAATGGCCTTGGTGAACAGTATTTCCTGACTCAGCTTGGATGGTGTTTATCGAGGTGTTTACGTATCTGATATTCCTCCACACAAGTCATAATTTATCTCCTTTTGCAGGAAAACAAATTTAACATCTGTATTTATCCGTATTTATCGGTTTGTTCAGGTACCAACTTTATCCTTTTGCTAGGTCAGAGATAGGATTAGCAAAGTCGATATCGAGGAATATGTTGCCTTGCTTTTTCGTCTAACAGAATGTCCGATAATTATCTGCAACAAGTACTGAGCTAACACGGAGTTTAGAGCTGTATTAAGCCCTGTCTTTAGTCTATTTGACTAAAGTCATAGGTAATTATTGACGAAACATCTTCGTGGCACTTATCCTCATCTGGTTTGACTATGACAGTACAGAGAGGATTAATCTGAGGAAGGGTTGGAGGGTTTTAATGCATATTTGAACTATAAAGAGCAGCTTCTTGTCCTTACCGACCCAGTAATCGAACACTTGTCAAAAGAGGATATGGGTGAAATACAAAATGTTCTCAGAGTCGATATTAACCGACATCAGTTAGCTTGGGCACTTTCACGAAGAGAACTTCAGCAGTGTATCTGAGCATTGTAAACTGTAAATCTTGTTGAAAAGACAGGAGGAGTGACGGTGGGAATTTTAGCGGCATTATCACGTCCGGGTTCGAAGGACATTGAGAGAAGTAAATATGACCAGGCAACCTTAGAGTTCGCCACGGCCTCCGATAGTCAAGATATTGTCAATGTAAAAGAAGCTGAAAATGGCCAAGTGACCTCAGAGCCTACCTCATCCGATGAAAGTCCCGAGCTTGTCGATATAACCGAAGCTGAATTTGACAAGGTGACCTCAGAGTTTACCCCCTCCGATGAAAGTCCTGAGCTTGTCGATATAACCGAGGCTGAATTTGACCAGATCATTTCAGACTTATACCAGAAAACTGAGGAACAATGTAACCAGATTATTTCAACCATAAAAAGTGAATCTGAAAATGACCCGGTGACCTCAGAGCTACCCTCCTCCGATGACAGTCCTGAGCTTGGCGATATAACAGAATCTGAAAATGACCAGGCGCCCTCAGAGTTCGTACCCTTCTTTGACTATCCAGAGCTTGTCGATGGAACCGAAGTTGAATTTGATCGGATTATTTCAGACTTGTACAGAAGAACTGAAGACCAATGTAACCGGATTGGTGAAATCATAAAAAGTGAAGCTGAATATAACCGGGTGACCTCAGAGTTCGCCCCCTCCTTTGACTGTCAAGAGCTTGTCGATGGAACCGAAGCTGACTTTGACCGGGTCATTTCAGACTTGTACAATAAAGCTAAAGACCAATGCAGCCAGATTATTTCAACCATAAGAAAAGCCTTTGAGGCAGACTTGGAATATGCCGACGCCTTGTGCGATCTGAAAATTGCCTATGAAGATAAAGGAGAAAGTGACTTAACAGAATTGCATAAGGAAGATAAGCAGATGAAAACGATTAAACATTTTCGTCTGCACATTGACACATGTGATATTTACGCTATCGAGCAGCGCGCTGATGCCACTTTAGTCGGCAGTTGCGGCCCGCTGGCAGAGGACGATTTGAAGGATTTGGACAGCTACGATTACAGTGATAAGCAAAACGCCTGGGTGCAAAAAAACCTTAACAAGTTAATTTTGTGGTTCCCATGATAACAAGTGCAGCCAAATATATCGAGCGTTGAGGTCGGCATCTGCCATACAACTCAAATGTACGAGCCGCTACTTCATCCGACAGACGGTATCATTTCATTCTTCCGGAAGCTTTTTGAAGATCTTTAAGAAATCCTGGTTGAATCTCATATCCTAAATTTTCTGTCTTATGGATATCCTGCCATGCCTTGTCAAATTCTCCTTTATCATAATAGGCGAGTGCCCGATTGTGATAGGCCCGACCCAACTGTGGATTTATCTCTATGGCCTTGGTATAATCTGAAATAGTCTGTTCATAATGGCCTTGAGCAAGATAAGCATTTCCGCGATTATAGTATGCTTGAGCCGTCTCTGGGGCCATCTCAATAACCTTGCTGTAATCCCGAATAGCCCGTTCATATTCACCTTTCATGGCATATTGCAGTCCTCGATCATAGTAAGCTTCAGTAAATCCTGGATTTATCTCAATGGCCTTGCTGTAATCTAAAATGGCCTTATCAAATTGGCCTTGAGCAATATAAGCATTCCCGCGATTGTAATATGCTTTAGCCATGTTTGGAGCTATCTCAATAGCCTTAGTGTAATTAGAAATGGCCTGTTCATATTCCTTCATCCTTAGATGGGCTGAGCCAAGATTGTGGAACTCAACAGATCTGTCTCTTAGCTTTGGGTAGAAACGGGACAAAGAACCCGCCAGGAGCATTGCTGCTATGATGATTACAGCTTTTCTTATCACCTTGATTTTGGCCTTTACTCTTTCATCAGCCCTGACCTCCGACTCAGCAACTGCGTCGTACACATCCTGCTTCTTTTTTAGATCACCCCTAACTTTGGCTGAATTATATTCTGCCTCAGCATTCGCCCACATCATTGCCTCAGCAGCTTCAGCTTTAATTTTAGTTATCTTGCCTGTATAAGACTTAATTTTCGCCTGCATCTTCGCTTCGAGCTTTGCTCTGGCTTTGATTTCGGCCTTAATCTTTTCTTCGGCTATTGCTCTGGCCCTGGCTTCTATATTTACTCTTTCCTCCATCCTTGCTTTTGCTTCAGCGTAAGCTCTGGCATTCTCTTGTGCCTCGATCATTAACTTGGCTTCGCTTTTGTACCTCGCTTCCAATTCGGCCTTTAGTTTCTCTTCAGCCTCAGCCTTTGCCCATGCAACTGCTTCAGTGGCTTCTGCTTTACGTACTTACACGGTTCATGCGGCTACCCAGATCTCAAAAGAATTGAAAGGCTCTTCAGAAGTAAAGGTGCTGGTAACGGGTGGCGGGGCGTTTAATAATTATTTGATGAAAGAAGTTCAGGAG
>JAVVFI010000451.1:0-3933 GCA_032250555.1 Sedimentisphaerales bacterium | reverse complement strand
TATGCTTTATCAACAGAGGCGACTGTTGCTTTTTCACTAAAATTAATGGTTTTGCTGACTGCCGCATCGCAGTGCTGCTGAAATGCAGACTGCATCCGAATATGCCATTGCGGGCTTATATCATAGGCGCTCTTGAATATCCTGCGTATTGCCGGGGGGATTTGTGGTATCTTTTGAATACTGCCGGTTTTTGCGATTTGATTTTCGAGTTTTTTGCTGTAAAAACCATGTGATTCGGCTACCTGTTTGAAAATCGGATTTATCTGGAGTAATTTTGTGCCGTTTAAAATCTGACGGACAAACACAGGAGAGTAAGCCGGCTCAATGCCGGATGAACAGTCTGCTATGATGCTTATCGTGCCGGTCGGGGCTACACAGGTAAGGCAGGCGTTGCGGACCTTTTTCTTTCTTTTAGTCCGCCAGGTGCTGCTGTTCCAGTTTGGAAACGGCCCGCGAAGGTTGGCAAGCTCACTGCTGGCTTTGCGGGCGCTTTTGTTGATAAAGCCCATAAGCTCCGAGGCGAAATCGATGCCTCGTTGTGAATCATAAGGTATCCCGAGCAGGAACAAGCAGTCTGCAAAGCCCATGACCCCAAGGCCGATTTTGCGATTTCCCTGGGACAGACGAATGGTATCTCTGACGGGGTATTCACACGCATCGATAATATTGTCAAGAAATCTTACAGCTAATTTGATCGTTTCAGCCAATGCCGGCCAATCCATTTCTGTTTTATCATCGGAGACGTTCACGAATTTGGTCAGGTTGATACTGCCTAACGTGCAGGCTTCATAAGGCAGCAGTGGTTGTTCGCCACAGGGATTGGTTGCTTCTATCCGGCCCAGCGAAGGGGTTGGATTGTCACGGTTGATTCGGTCTATAAAAACTACGCCCGGCTCACCGGTTGCGTGTGCGCATTTGATTATCATTTTCCAGATTTCACTAACGGTGAAAAAAAGGCCTGCCCGTTTGGGATTCGGTCTGCCTTTGCCGGTGATTTTTTGCAGGTCTTCAAGTGTGTAATTTGTAATGTCGATTCGCCGCGGTAATAAGTACCTTTGCTGATTGCGTGGATTTGTTACTGTATGCAGTGTTTTTGGGGATTTAAGTAACTTTTTCATCCAGTCATCTGTGATTTTAACTGAAATGTTGAAGTTCGTGAAGGCGTCCAGATTTTGCTTGGCGTGGAGAAATTTCAGTATGTCCGGATGCTCGATTCCCATCATACCCATATTTGCACCACGCCGAAAAGCACCTTGCTGGATTGCGTTGGTAGTCTCGGAAAGAACACGCCAAAAACTAATCGGTCCCGATGTTGTACCGCCGCTGGAGGCAACCCGGTCCCCGGCCGGTCTTAATTTATCGAAGGAAAAACCTGTGCCTCCTCCGGCCTGCTGAATCAGAGCCGTTTGCTTAATCGTCTCGAATATGCCTTCTATGCTGTCCTCAATCGGCAGTACAAAACAGGCGCTGAGCATTCTCCGGCGTTTTGCGTTCATAAGGGCAGGGGAGTTGGGCAGAAATTTTAACGATGCCATTAAATCGTAGTATTTTCGGTGCCATTGTCTGATTGTTCTTTCATCCGCTCCGTATTTGCCTTCAGCTTCGGCTATCAGTGACGCCACCCTGCTAAAAAGCTGTGCGGGTGTCTCGACGCACTTGCCGTCCTGGTTTTTTATTAGATACCTGCTTCGAAGGACAGTCAAAGCATTTTCACTAAGCTCAGGGTCATTTCCCGGCGGCGGATGGATATGGAATTCAGCCATAAAGAACCTTAACTTTTAATTGTGTATAGAAAATTATGGATAGATTCCTGTTACACAGGAATGATAATGCTAAACTAAAGAGTCTTTTTTTCTTATCCATTTAAACCGGAATACCTCACGAATCCTTTCTCTGTATCGTACTCCCATACGCTGTGTGCTTGTCTTAAACTCCATTCGTCTTAAGTCTTTCGAAGTATGCTTAGCCGGAGTCTTTCGGAATACTGTCAATAAAACAGCTGCAAGGAAGCTGAAAAATGAATTTATTTTTGTTCGGACACGCATAATCAAGATTTGAGGTTTTCCTGGACGCAATAACTATTTTCTAACAACTGTAAACTTATCTTTGTACGGCCAATTTAAGAGATCCTAACAATTCCTGGCCGGTTCTGCTTATCAATTCAGGTTTGGCGAACAATTGATGCCTATCCAGTATTTCCGGCTTGTCATCAAAATATTTTTGAACCACCCCGATGCCGCCTTCTACAGCGCCGCCGGTTTTGTATTGGCCGTCTAAAAGCCAAGAGCTGAATTCGTCATCGTATTCGGCCGGATAAATAATCGCCACTACATATTTGTCATCATCGTATTTCGACAAATGTACTTTGGCTCGGCAGGGGGGGGTGATTTTGTCAGCCTGGCAAACAAGTTTTTTGAAATCTTCTCTGGATGAATAGAGAGCATTCGAATAAAAAAACATCCCAGCCTCAAGTTGAAAATTCTGGGCCGGTACACCTTTTAGCTCGAGTTTGCCGTTGGGGTAAGCTCG
The DNA here is from genome assembly GCA_032250555.1 of Sedimentisphaerales bacterium. Lineage (GTDB taxonomy): Bacteria > Planctomycetota > Phycisphaerae > Sedimentisphaerales > Anaerobacaceae > NIOZ-UU13. The sequence continues at coordinate 1,404 of JAVVFI010000451.1, read as the reverse complement.
GTGAATTTTATAGACCTTGCTGTCCCTGTATTTCTCGCTTTCGAGAAGTTCGGCCACCTCCTCAGCGGTAAAGCCTACGCCTGTGTGGTCGCCGAAGTCAAAGATGTACAGTCCAGTGTATTTTTCACTATTTTGCAATTTTGGTAGTTTCATAATTTGGTATTATAACCTCGGTTTATATGGATTGCACGAATATTTTGGATGCAGAAACTGAGTAATAATCGTCTATTATGCTTCAAAGTTTCTTTTTTTTATTTTTTTAGCTTCCCCAAAGTTGTGTTTTGCAATATACTTTAAACCATATTTGATACCACACCTTTGAAAATCCAGAAATATCTGCTGGAAAAGTAGTGTGTTATTAAAGCGTTTATTTAAAATAAAGGTAAAATATGTGAATGTAGCAGTGCGGCGAGCAATGGTAGCCGGGATGCTGAAATCGATAATTAATTTTAAGATTTGAAAGAGGAAAAAGAAGTGAATATCTATGTAGGAAATTTGTCGCATGATGCAACCGAAGACAAGTTACGCGAGGCTTTTGAAGCCTTTGGTCAAGTGGAATCTGTCAATATTATAAAAGACAGATTCAGTGGTGAATCCAGAGGTTTTGGATTTGTTGAAATGCCCTCTAAGCAGGAAGCAGAAAAGGCTATCGAAGAAATGAATGGTAAGGACTTGATGGGTCGCGCTGTAAATGTTAATGAGGCCCGCCCCAAGACCGATAGACGCAGCGGCGGTGGCGGCGGAGGCGGACGAGGTGGTTATGGCGGCGGCGGCGGTGGCCGCGGACGCGGCGGCGGCGGCGGCGGTGGTCGTGGCGGTAGTCGTGGCGGCGGCGGTGGTGGTAGTCGCGGCGGTGGCGGTGGCGGCGGACGTCGGTACTAACAATCCAGTATTGTCGAAATAGTCGTATATCAATAACTGCTCATTCTGTGATCATGAATGAAAGAGAGCAAAAGGCAGAGAATGTCCGCTCTCTTTCTTTTGTTTAAAATGACTCATGCCAGTGCAAGGTTTTCATGCAGGGTAATCGCAAGCTAATTGTTGACTTTTAGCTTTGCGAATTTTCGCTTGCCTACGCGGATTATCATGTTATCTTTTGGTGTAATTTGGGCGTGTGGGTCGCTCAATTTTTTTCCGTCGATGCTGGCTGCCGACTGCTTTATCATTCGTTTAGCCTCGCCGCCACTTGAGACAAGTTGACAATGGAGCAGTAGTTTGCTTGCAGAAAGAGGCTCAGCGGGTATATCTATATCAGGTATTTCATCCGGCATCTGTTTCTGTGCGAATATCTTGTCGAATTCTGCGGCGGCATCCTGTGCGGCCGGCTCATCGTAAAACTGGCTGACAATTGTTTTACCTAACAAAACTTTCGCCTCTTTTGGATGTGTTTTCTCGGGATTGACG
>JAVVFI010000450.1:0-3940 GCA_032250555.1 Sedimentisphaerales bacterium | reverse complement strand
ATTCATGGGTGAAAGGCTCTTACACTTCTGAAAAAGTATTTTGCCATACGGGTTATACGGGCACCTCGATAGTGTGCGACCCTGTGAGCAGGACTTTTGTTATTATTCTTACCAACAGGGCCCACCCCAATGATAAGGGAGCCTCAAAACCTGTTCGCACTAAAGTTGCAGATATTGTTTTTTCCAGTCTTCAATTGATACCTTGTGAAAGTACACTTTAGGTCAGGTTCCGCTAATTAGAATCAGTTGAATTTTACTTCCTTGAAACTTTTGACACGAATCCCTGTTTCAGGTAGTATGCGTTTTGAAAAACCTGATTAAGTTTTCAAGACATAAGGAGATTATCAGTGAGAAATGCCCCAATTTATCTAACCATAATGTATTGTTGTGTTGTCATCGCATCTTCAGGCTGCTCAACTTCTAATTTGCAGAATAAAGAATTATCTTCCTTAGAAGAAGGAAAGAAATTCAGATGGCCTGAAGGAAAGCACGGCGCAATAAGTGTTACCTTTGACGATGCCCGGTTTAGTCAGATTGACAACGGACTGCCTATCCTGGATGAATACGGCGTGAAAGCCACTTTCTATGTTTCAATTAGCTCTATGGAAAAACGGCTGGACGCATGGAAGAAAGCAGTAGCCAATGGCCACGAAATCGGCAATCATTCACTAACTCATCCCTGCTCTGGTAATTTTTCATTTGCTTATGAAAAGGCCCTGGAAAATTATACCCTCAATAAAATTCATTATGAACTGGAAGAATCAAATATGATTATCGAACGTTTGCTCGACGTCAGACCGGTTTCGTTTGCCTATCCCTGTGGACAGAAATATGTCGGGCGGGGGATGAATGTCAAAAGCTATATACCAGTAGTGGCAGAGAATTTTTTAACAGGGCGTGGCTGGATGGATGAATGGTCGAACAATCCGGCTTTTTGTGATATGGCACAACTGATGGGTGTGGAGCTGGACGGGAAAGATTTCGAGCAAGTCAAACAGTGGATAGATAAAACAACGGCAAACGGCGGCTGGCTGGTCTTTTGCGGTCACGATATCGGCGAAGGAGGACGTCAGACTACTCTTTCGCCAACTCTACGAGCCCTCTGTGAATATGCTCAGGACCCGCAAAATGGTCTATGGCTTGATACCGTCCAGACGATTGGTAATTATATCGTTAAACAACGTACCAACCAAGCAGATTGATTATCGATAAACAAATATGGAGGCTGAAAATGACTGCTCAAAATATCACTCGGCGAAATTTTCTAAGAACAAGCTGTATTGCCTTGTCCGGAGCGGCGACCGGCTTGGGGACACAGAAGCTCATGAGTAAAGAAAATGTAATCAAAATGCCGAACATCAATCCGGGATACATCGGCCCTCAATATTTTAACGAAAAAGAAGAGCAGGCACTTATGGATGTATTAGAATCCAAATCTCCTTTCCGCTATTGGGGATCGGGCAAACCAACAAAAGTGCTACATTTTGAAGAAAATTTCGCAAAATATATGGGCGCCCGCTTTGCACTCGGCGTAACTTCCGGCACAGCGGCCTTAGATTGCGCAATTACAGGTCTCGGTATCGGGCCGGGCGATGAGGTAATCGTTCCGGCCTACACGTGGTGGTCGGATTATACTTGTGTGGTTCACGCGGGAGCCTTGCCGGTCTTCGCCGACATCGACAGCACTCTTAATATCGATCCCATGGACTTCAAACGAAAAATAACACCGCGTACTAAAGCCGTCATTGCCGTGCATTTACTTGGCGGCTCATGTGATATGGATCCAATTCTGGAAATCGCTGCTGATAATGGCGTTATGGTACTGGAGGATTGTGCGCAATGCGTAGGCGGCTCTTATAAAGGAAAAACACTGGGTTCCATTGGTGACGTTGGCATTTATAGTTTTCAGGTCAACAAAACGATGACCTCGGGCGAAGGCGGTGCAGTGGTATCGAGTAATCCGCTCATTTACGAACGAGCGGCGCGTTTTCATGATATGGGCACAATACGCCAGCTCTTTCTTGATCGCTCCGGACCGAGCCAGGTGCAAACATTTGCAGGGGAGAATTTCAGGATGAATGAGTTTACCGGAGCGGTCCTTGGTGCGCAGTTGTCCAAACTCGATACGATGGTTGCTGAATTGCGTCATAATGCAAATGCTGTATATAACGGTATTGAGAATCTGCCCGGTATTCGCCTGCGCCACCGTCCCGACCCGAAAGGTGATATCGGTTACGGTGTTTTTTTTGAAATGAAGGACAAGGCAACACGAAATCGATGCATCGATCAGTTGAGGAAACGAAGAGTTCCTGCTTCACCTTTGTCTGGTTCGGTTATGCTGCCCGTCCAGGAATCCGTAATCAACAAACGCGCTCGGCATCCCAACTGGCCTTCGTTTAACAGCCCGGAAGGGAAGAAAATTAAATACGGCCCGGACTGCTGCCGGCAAACACTGGGTATATATGACCGTTTCGTCCAGGTACGTATGGGCGTGAAATACACTCAGCGTATTAATGACTATATCATTGATTCTATCCGCGAGGTTTATAACTCTCTTGTTTGATTTTTTATGAGAGAAACTGCTCTGAGTAGATTGGCAGTAAACGGATATTCGATACAGATGATTTCTCTAACGAAAGGAGATACCGATGATTGACTATATGAATCGACGCAGCTTTTTAACAGGACTTGCAGCATTAGGTGCGGCCCCTCATCTTGGTGTCGGTGCTGAAATCAAGCGAGTAAACCTGAAAATCACAAAAGTGGAAATTCTCCAGATAACCGGCAAGAACAAAAGAAAGATGCTTTACTTGAAAATCCACACTAACGAAGGCATTGCAGGTCTATACGGGCCAATCGACAGCGAAGCGGCCATGTTTGTGGACAGCTTCTTCAGACAACGTTTACTCGGACAGGACCCGCTGGTTTACGAAGCGTATTGGGACAGTATGTTTAGAGCAAGCAGGCATTCACGCGGGAGTCACTATATTATGGCCCTCAGCGCTGTGGACAATGCCCTCTGGGACCTGAGAGGCCGCCTCTTCGGGCTGCCTGTTTATCGGCTTCTCGGCGGTTCGCGAAATAAGCTAAGAGCCTATGCCAGTTGTCTGGGCTTCTCACAGGAGCCATCGGCCCTGCAAGCGAAAGCACGAGAACTGAAACGGCAGGGATATCAACATCAAAAATGGTTTGTGCGGGACCGCGGTCCCAGCTTTGGCCCCGGCGGCGTTGAAGAGGATGTGAAAGTTGTTCGTCTGCTTCGCGAGGCCGTTGGTGATGACGTGGATCTCATGTTCGACGCATTCTGGACATGGGATCTTCAGTATGCCTTAGCCTGGACAAGACGCGTAGAGCAATACCAACCGCGATGGATAGAAGAGCCCTTCCAGACAGCTAATTTGGACGCCTTCATTGAGCTTAGTCATGAAACCTCAATCCCCGTGGCTACAGGAGAGCATTTCTACAGTCGCTATGACGCCCACAAATTCCTTAAAGCCGATGCAATCATGGTCGTTCAGGCCGACCCGGAATGGTGCGGCGGTGTCAGTGAGCTGGTTAAGATATGTACGCTTGCATCTGTTCATGGTGCCAATGTGATACCTCACGGCCATAGCCTTCACGCCGCCATGCATGTAGTCGCAAGTCAACCAATAGAAGTATGCCCACTCGTTGAATACCTGATTCAGAAAATGAACAGTTACTATGATTTCGAGAAACACCAGCCAAAGCCTGTTAACGGGATACTGGAGCTTTCTGACAGGCCGGGCTTCGGGATTGAACTGGACGAGTCCAAAATTGCAGATATCAGGCCGGTATCGTGGAAACAAACTTAATACGGATACAGTTCAATACATGTTGCCTTTTTTTCTCTTACGAGAGAGCATCATTTTTTATAATTCCTCTCTATAGACCTAAAATAGGAAAATAAATAGGTGGCTGT
>JAVVFI010000044.1:19178-19730 GCA_032250555.1 Sedimentisphaerales bacterium | reverse complement strand
CGCAGGCGACCTTTATCTGGCTCTTACTGAAGTTGACAATAGCCAGAAGCTGATAAATCTTCATATAATGATAAAACCCTTAATAAACTGGATTTGGATCGGAAGTTTTGTTATGGTTTTGGGCACTTTAGCTGTCTTGCTTTCGTCGCTTAAACAAAAAGCAATAACAGCAAAAGACAATTAAAAGGACATAAAATGGACTATTTGAAATGGATACTATTAGGAGTATGTGTGCTGTTTGTAATTCTGCCTCTACTTTCAAAACGAACCAATACCAATGAAAAGGAACGGTAAAAACATTGTGAAATATTTCCTGATAATATCAATATTGATGTCATTGTTCACAGCGTCGCCTCTTTTAAGCCAGACAACTGACACTGAGAGACAAACAATCCTCACCATAAATGTAACTAACAGCACAGCCAATGGTACAGACACTGTAAATGATGAAGTTTTCGTAACCATATTCGAACAGAGAAAACCTACACAAACACTAAAGAGTAACGTTGATTCTCAAGGCAAAGCTGTTTTTGAAAATGTTCCAACAGGCAG
>JAVVFI010000044.1:0-19168 GCA_032250555.1 Sedimentisphaerales bacterium | reverse complement strand
AGAATAAAACACCAGAACATGATGTTTAACGGGCATCCTATTGCACTTAAGACCGGACAAACCGTTTTTAACGGTCATGTTGAAGTTTATGAGGTTTCAACTGACAAATCAAAACTGTATGTCGCCGTCCATCATTTTATTATCAGGGTTGAAGCGGGTTCTCTTCGAATAACAGAATACATGCGTCTTGACAACAGTTCAGATATGGCCATAACTTCAGACGAAAGAGATGAAGATGGCAACAGTAAAGCTTTAGAAGTAATGCTTCCGAAAGGATTTAAGGCTCTGACCTTTTCAAAATATTTTCAAGAAAACGCCATGGTTATTACAAAAGATGGTTTTTATGATACTATGGCGACCCCCCCAGGACAGTATGATGCTGAATTCTCGTATAGCTTGGAAATTGATTCAGAGACTATTGACATCGCAAAAAAGATAAGTCTGCCTACGTCTGAATTTATGATTTTTTCGTTATTGGATAAAGGGCAATTACAAGGTCTTGACAACTCAGGAGGAGAAGTAAACCTCGCTGATGGCAGTTCAGCCGAATATTTTAGTTTGCAGGAACTAAAGGCCGGCGAACAGATAAAATTACAGGCTGTCGGGTTCACTGTCACAAAGTCGAATAGTAGTACGTCAATAACTTTGATTGTGGTGTTTGCTCTGATAGCTATCTTGGTGATTTGGCGGCTGCGTAGTCAAAAAAGCTGAGCGGGATTCTATGAATATTTAAATCACTTCCTGGTGATTTTATGTAAAAAGGCCTGTGTTGCGGCAAGATATGAATAGCATGGTTATAAATGTTAAGTCGGTCAGCAAAGCTTTTGATACACGAAATGTGTTGAGGGACATTGCTATAGACATAGGTACGGGGCAGGCAGTTCTTATCTGCGGTATAAATGGAGCCGGTAAAACCACGCTGCTGCGTATCATAGCCGGCCTCTTGCAGCCTGACATTGGCTCTGTTAAGCTTTGCGGATACAATATTCAAAAGAATCCGGAAAAAGCCAAATCACAATTTGGAATGATTTCTCACAAAAGCATGGTTTATCCCGAGCTGACAGTTCTCGAAAATCTTTCTTTTTTTGCAAGGCTCTACGGTGTAAAAGACAGTGACACTTATATAACAAAATTATTACAGGATGTTGGGCTTTTCTCATACAGATATGACACTGCTAGTATTCTTTCCCGGGGACTGCTTCAACGTTTAGCTATTGCACGAGCCATGGTACACAAGCCTGCTTTGCTGCTGGCGGATGAGCCTTTTACTGGTCTGGATGCTCAAGCCTGTCATCATCTTATAACTGTGTTAACCGAATTTACGAATAATGGCGGCACAATTGTCATGACAACGCATGATATAGATCTCGGCTTACAGTGCTGCAATCGCGTTGTGGTTTTGAATAAGTCGAACCTGATATTTGACGCTGAGACAAGCGATATTGATACAGAAAAGTTTTTAAAAGATTATATAAGTTATGCCAGGAGCGCAACATGAAATATTTCTGGCTTAGCTTAAAGGCCATTTTTATTAAAGATATTGTCACAGAGCTTCGAGCAAAACAGGTATTGCCTACGATGATAGTCCTTGGTATGTTGATAGTCTGGGTTCTGCGAATGGCTTCAGAAGCTGTGCTGCAAAGTGAAGCTGTAATCGGTCCGGTCGCGTTGTGGATAGCGTTTCTGTTCGCCGGTCTTCTGGTACAAGAAAGATCATTCGCTACCGAACAGCAGCAGGACTGTATTTACGCTCTCCTTCTGGCTCCTGTTGATGAAGGAACCATTTACCTGGCAAAATTGTTTGTTAATGTAGTTTTGCTTTGCATCTTTGAGATAATAATCGTTCCGGTAGTTATTGTTGCATTCAGACTAAATGTTAACAATTGGCCTGCTTTGATCGGTGTATTATTACTGGGGAATTTTGCCATATCGAGTGTGGGAACTTTATTTTCCGCGATTGTTCAGCTAAGCAGGGCACGAGGGGCATTGCTCAGTATTTTAGTTCTTGTGATACTTATGCCTATAATGATACCGGCCACCTTTGCCATCCTGCTTGTTTTCGGTGCAATCCCGCCGGAAATGACAGGGACCGGGGCACTCGCCTTTGTAGGCACTTTCGGATCGGCAGTAGGATATATGATTGTCTTTGACGCCGTATTTGTGGTCGCCTGCTGGCTTTTATTCGGCTTTGCGATTAAGGAGTAAGAAATGCGAAAGATTTTGCTGTTTATTACTTTGATATTATTGTTGGCCTCAACCTGGATGGCTCTGACAAAAGGTCGGATAGAAGGTCCTTCTGCAAATCCCGACTCACCCGTCCGAAATATCATTTACGCTCATGTACCCAGTTCAATCTGTTCACTTGTCTGCTTCACTGTCTTACTCATAACTGCCATTGGTTATCTGGCCACAGGTAATGAATCCTGGGATCTAGTGGCGTCAGCTACTGCTGAAGTCGGTATAATTTTTGCCACAGTATTGAACGCAACTGGGATGATTTTCTCGCGTGCCGAATGGGGGCCATGGTGGACTGCAAGCCCGAGGCTTGTTTCGTCCGCAATTTTATGGTTTCTCTATGTCGTTTATCTAATCCTGCGGTCTTCTTTGCCTGGGTCAAAGCAACGCAGGGCGAGAATTTGCGCCGTCTTTGCTATTATTGCATTTCTCGATGTCCCAATGGTCTATATCAGTGCCCGTTACATGCCAGACATACACCAGCCGAGTTTTACTTTTGACAATCCATGGCAAAGAGGAGCATTTTTTATGGGCATGCTCTCAACAATGTTGTTAGCTGCAACGCTCATTTGGATAAAAACCGATGTTCTGAAAATTAAATCAAGGCTTGAAAACGAGTAATTTATGGAGTTTGTTCAATGTTATACCTATGTATGTCCTTTTCTATACTTCTGGTAATGCTCTTCGGATACATGTTCTATCTCAACGGGCAGATCGCCGACCTTAATAAAAAAATCAACACTCGCCGGACCGATTCCAACGATGCCATGCCTTCATAGTCGTAACCCAAAGTGGAAGTGCTCATCGGAATGTTTTATCGGACATGGCGGCTTTTTTGATTATTTCATCAGCTCGTCTTTGGCCTGATACGATACCAGAAATGTGACTTGTTTTATCTACACTTTACCTTTACTAATCATTTCCCAAAATCCTCTATAGTTTTTTGCAATCTCTCTGTCATATATTATCGGTCGATTGTCATGTATATTATTTTATTGTCAGTCCTTTTGGACTGACAATATGCAGGAATGCCGGTTAACCGAATAATGTCCTATGAGGAGTGAAAAACACGGTTTATTCAAATGTGATTTTAACCGATATGTAGATGATTATAATTGTATGATTCTAAGCTTGAGAGGTTAGGCTTAATAACTACCACACCTTATGGAGTTACAACAGAAATTCTAAAGACAAAAGACGTAACCTAACATACTGTCCGACGAGTATGAAGGATATGTTCGAACGTGATAAATCATGAAAATAGTCAGAAATAATATTAAGTGGCGAATCTTGATTCCTCTGGCATCAGCATTAGGTGTTTTATTAGCGGTTTCTATACTGACTGTCCACATACTTCATACACGACGAATCAATAACCAGACTCAAAAACGTCTTAATGAAGTAAATAAACTGTTCAAAATGGAACAGTATGAGGATACCCAGTTATTAAAAGGATTAATCAGTCTTGTGCAAAAAGACAATGACCTTCGAGAAGCCTGGCTTACAAAGGACAGAAAAAATTTACTAAAATTTTCTAAGTCTATTTTTGATAATATTCGCCAGCAACATAAGATTACACATTTTTACTTTCACGACTTAGACAGAGTTTGTTTTTTGCGAGTCCACAATCCTTCGAGACACGGGGATTATATAGATAGATTCACAATGAATAGTGCAGTACGTGATGAGAAAGTCGCTTATGGTATCGAACTTGGACCGTTGGGCACATTTACATTGCGAGTTGTATATCCGTGGCAGATTGACGGCAAACTGGTCGGTTATATCGAGCTGGGTGAAGAAATCGAACATATTACTGCAGACCTGAAGGAAGCCTTAGGCGTAGAACTATGTCTTTTCATCAATAAGTCTTATCTGAATCGAGCCGAATGGGAAGATGGAATGAAAATGCTGGGACGCCAGCCGCAATGGAATCAGTTTCCCAATTTTGTTATCTCCAGCAGCACTTTTGCTGGATTGCCCCAGGGATTGAGTAAATATTTAGATAAACTTTCAAAATGTGATAACGATGAACACCTTTCCAACACGCTTAAGATGTCTTTGAACAAACAACATTATCTGGGTCGATTCATGCCGCTTATTGATGCCAGCGGTCAAGATATAGGCTATTTTCTAGTCAATGCCGAGATTACTGAAGAAGTTTCCGGCTTGAGGGTATTTTCCGTAATATTAACTCTGTGCTGTATTATTGTTATTTTCTCATTTTTGGGCTTCTTTTATTTCTATATTGGGGAAATAGACAACAAACTTGTAAATTCGTATAACAACCTGCAGGAAAGTAAAGAAAAAATGCTTTCTGTGCTCGAAACTGCACCTGACTACATCCTCAATGTGGACCGAGATGGCAAGATTTTGTTTATTAATCGTACGGTTCAGGGTGCTGCTGTCAAAGATGTGATAGGCACAAACATCTGCGGCCACATGCCTCCGGAGTATCAAGATACAATTACAAACACCATTGAACAGGTCTTCCAAACAGGCCAAATTCAAAGCTTTGAAACAATTGTTACTCCTGTGGGCACCAACCAAAAAACATGGCAGGTGACTCGTATCGGACCTGTAAAACATGGCCAGGAGATTGTTGCCGCTACAATAATTTCCACAGATATTACAGAGCACAAAATAACTGAAGAAAAATTGAACAACAAGATGAACGAATTAAGTCAATTCAACATGCTGGCAGTAGGCCGTGAACTACAAATGATCGAATTGAAAAAAGAAGTTGATAATCTCTTGAGAGAGTTAAATAGGGAAGAAAAATATAAGGATGATATAGAATATATTGAAAATAAGAGCGGAGTAAATAAACCTAAAATATCATAGGTAATACTGACAGTAATTGAAAGATAGGCCTTTTCGGGCAAGAATATGAATATCCGAACCGTCAACAGAACATTTTGCACTGTAGTAGTAGTTGGCATACTCACCATTGCAGTTGTAATCATACAGGCTCGAAAGAGCAGCAGAAACTTTGAGAATGCCATCATTGTTGAAGTCCAGAATCATCTGTCTTCTATTGCTATTACAGAGGCCGTTAACGTCGAAAAACTGTTTGTTCATACTCAAAACGAACTAAGTGTGTTGGCTAATAATCCAAAAGTCAAAAAGTCGTTAGTGAATGGTTGGACAGATGCACTGGGCCCGGTGGTTGACAGTTATTACCCGGAAAGGCTTATTTTTGATAACCTCAAAGGTACGGTGAATTCATTATACCGGATAGATGCCAGCGGAATCGTTCAATGCAGAATACCATGGAAGGAAAAAAAGGCTGGGACAGATTATTCAAATAAACCCGGCATCAGCAAGGTAATGAAAGACCACAAACCTTGTATAAGCCCTATATTCACATCAAATTCAGGATTCGAAAGTATTTCTGTTTGTCAGCCTGTGTTTGAAAGCGAGCAATTCGTTGGAATACTACGAGCAGTGATACATTTAAGCACAATACGAAATCGTCTCAACAAAAGCAATCAAAGCAATGGTGGTTACGCATGGATTGTCGATAATACAGGAACCATAATAAGCCATCCAGCCAGCTTTTATGTTGGCAAAAATCTGGTTTCACTGCATAAAGAAAAGGTCGGGATTGAGGAAGAAAAAGAAAGTGAGATTATCTCTGAGATTTTAACCGCTAACAGCGGCACCCGCTGTCTCGTGTTCAATGAATTCTCAAACCAAAAAGCTGTCATGGCCTGGAGATCCATAAGCATTGGAGAAACAAAATGGTCAATATGCATAACTTCAGAATACAATAGAATCTCATCTCCCGCAAGGATTCATTCGGTAAACATCAATGTTGCGGTTGGATTATTAATAGTACAGCTTATTCTGGGAGCCACCTGGTTCTATAGATATCAACATGAGAAAGTAAAGCTGGCAATAAAAGCACAATTAGCTGATGAACTTAATGTGCTTAACGAGCAGCTTTCAAGGGAAACTGCCAATCTCAAACGTGCCGAAACAAAATTAAAAAAGGAAATCAAAGAACGTTCACTGATTGAAAAACAGTTAAATAATAATATGCTTGAACTTGAACAGACGCAGCAGGCAACAATTAATATGATGACCGATATCGAGCGTGCCAGAAAAGAAGCCGAAGACACCAATAAGGAACTTATGAAAACCACCTCACGGGCAAACGAAATGGCCGCTCAAGCTGAAATGGCCAATACAGCCAAAAGCCAATTCCTGGCCACGATGAGCCATGAAATCCGTACACCCATGAATGCAATAATAGGTTTTACTGACTTATTAGCACAATCAGAACTCACAAATGAGCAAAAAGAGCATCTTAATCTTGTTAGAGATTCAAGTCATAATCTGCTCAGGCTCATAGATGACATACTTGACTTATCTAAGATAGAAGCCAGAAAAGTAGATGTTGATATTGCTGAGTGCTCATTTGCAGAGTTACTCAATTCAGTCGAGTCATTAGGGCTGCCGAAGGCAAAAAGAAAAGGACTTGAATTTGAAATCATTGAAGATGTCGGACTGCCGGCACAAATAAAAACAGACATAACTCGTGTACGTCAATGCCTAATCAACCTTGTAGGTAACGCTATTAAATTCTCCCGGGAAGGACACATTTATTTAAAGGTTTCTTTACTGGAAATCGAAAACACCCCATTCATTCGTTTCGATGTTGAAGATACTGGTATCGGAATTCCTAAAGACAAACAAGAGAAAATATTCGATACTTTTGTACAGGCTGACAGCAGTACATCTCGCGAGTTTGGAGGTACAGGTCTGGGGCTGGCAATATCGAAACGGCTGGCGGAGCTTCTGGGTGGACAACTTACTATGACCAGCGAAGTAGGAAAAGGTTCGGTATTCTCACTAATTATACCTGTAGGTGTTGACATCACAAAACAACCGTTTTTGGACAGACAAAATATGGTTAGCCATATAGGGACCGTGGAAGATGAAATAAAGCAAACTAATTTTTCCGGCCGCATATTAATTGCCGAAGATGCAAGAACTAACCAGGTACTTATTAAATCGCTCTTGAAGCGACTTGGTGTGCAAGTCACGATTGCTGAAGATGGCAAAGAAGCGGTACACCAGGCTTTGACTGAACAATATGACTTGATATTCATGGATATAGAAATGCCGAATATGAACGGATATGAGGCCACAAAGGCAATTAGAAAAGAAGGATTAAAAACACCAATAATCGCTCTGACCGCCTATGCTATGAAGGGCGACGATGATAAATGTTTTGCAGCAGGATGCAATGACTACATAAGCAAACCTATTGAGCATAAGAAACTTATTAGAATCCTAAGTAAATATTTATCAGAAGATAATAGAGATATCAACCAGCGAATAGAGTCAGTAAAATCCGATGTCGAACAGCTCAACCAGCTCTGCTCTGAAACATCAACCGCTGATAATACTCCGGCCGAACCGGTAGATGAACAGTTCGGTGAAGACCCCGTGGACTTTGAGGTAATTCAAAATATTTATGATGATGAAGAAATGCTGAGAGAGACTGTATATGTTTTTCTTGAAGAAGCCCCAAAGACAATAGAGCTTCTTGCCGAGGCAATAGTAGCCAAGGATTTCAGAAATGTAAAAATGTATACCCATAAACTAAGGGGATTAACCAGACATGTCGCGGCCACGAAATTGACCGATATGTTATATCCTCTTGAAACCAAAGCCGGAGAGGGAGAGATAGAAGGAACTGAGACACTTTTCGCCGATATACGGACAGAATTTGATAAACTGAAATCATTTCTGTCTCAACCAAACTGGATCGAATTAGCAGGGCAAAAAACCGATATGAAAGAGATAGTGAAAAAGGTATAGGTAATTATTTGAACTTGAGTAACAACTGCTTATATCCGCAGAAAGACGTAATTAGTGAACGTGAGGAAATTTAAAATGGAAACAAGAGCCGTATTATTCATTGACGATGACGTAATAGTCCTGCAGTCCCTGGAAAGGGGCCTTATGGACGAATCATACAACAAATTCTTTGCCAAAACTTGTGAGCAGGCACAAGAAATTCTCCAGCGAGAAGAAATACATGTAATAGTAACCGACATGTGCATGCCTGACATGACTGGGCTCGATTTTCTTAGAACAGTCAGAAAAGAGCATCCGGATATCATCGGTATAGTACTGTCGGGATATGACAAGGACATCGATCTTCAGACTGCAGTTGACCAGGGAGAGGTTTTCAAGCTAATTATGAAGCCGTGGAAACTCGGAGGGACAAACTTCGAAAAGATTGTCAGGCGGGCTGTAGATCAATATAACTTAAAATACGGACAAGCATCATCCGAAGATGGTAAATTTGAGCAGTGTAAATCCAGACTTAGAAAATGGATCAAGCTTGGAAGCAACAAATAATGTGTTTATGCACAGTAAGATTATTAATGGCAATTATTTACGCAGATATTGACAGATATATCTCTGGAATCTAATCCTAAAATAATCCAGAAAATATCTGAAGTTTGTCCTGTCGCTCTATACACACTCCCTTTCTATACTCGAAATACCACAAAATATCTTGCTTAGACGTTCCCCTTAAGATAAACTCACATCTTTAACAAAATGACCTGTTTCGATAATGAAAGGAGTTTATCGATGTTGAACCGAACCTGTCTTTCACACGTAGGATTACCTTTAATAATTCTTGCTACCTTAATGTCTATTGTCGGATGCAATCCGCCTCAAAAACCGTCTGAGACTAATCTACTGAAACCGGACTGGGAAAATCCCGACGTAATAGGTATAAACAAGGAACCGGGACATTGCACTCTCATACCGTATTCAGATATCGAAAAAGCCCTCAAGGCCGACCGTAAAGATTCGCAATTTTTTAGATCCCTCAATGGAAATTGGAAGTTCAACTGGGTAAATAAACCTTCCGACAGGCCGCTCGATTTTTATAAGCCCGACTATGATGTCAGCACTTGGAAGTTAATTCCCGTGCCCTCAAATTGGCAAATGCACGGCTATGGAATTCCCATCTATCTTAATTCCAGGCATCCCTTCC
Organism: Sedimentisphaerales bacterium; assembly: GCA_032250555.1. Lineage (GTDB taxonomy): Bacteria > Planctomycetota > Phycisphaerae > Sedimentisphaerales > Anaerobacaceae > NIOZ-UU13. The sequence goes on along the minus strand of JAVVFI010000044.1, from coordinate 9,909 downwards.
CGCCGAATCCACCCCATATCCCACATGACTACAATCCTGTAGGGTCCTACCGGAGACAATTCACTATGCCCAAAGATTGGAAAAACCGCCGGATTTTCCTGCACTTCGACGGCGTCAAAAGCGCCTTTTATCTTTGGATTAACGGAATGAAAGTCGGTTACAGCCAGGACAGCATGACACCCGCTGAATTCGACATCACACAATATCTAAAGTCAGGTGAAAATACCATTGCTGTCGAAGTCTATCGCTGGTCTGACGGCAGCTATCTTGAAGATCAGGATATGTGGAGACTCAGCGGTATTTACCGAAACGTCTATCTATCCGCCACTCCGCAAGTCCATATTCGTGATTTCTTTGTCCAAACCGACCTCGATGATAGCTATACGGATGCCACTTTAAAGATTCGTCCCAGGATTAGTAATTACACCGACCAGAACATCGAGGGATGGACCATTGAGGCTCAACTTTATGACCCAAATAAAGAATCTGTGCTCACCGAACCTCTAACCAGAACTGTCTCATCCATTATCAACGAGAAATACCCGCAAAGAGATACTGTCAAATTCGCACTTTTAGAACAAAAGATCAGCAATCCGAAAAAATGGTCTGACGAGTTTCCAAATCTGTACACACTGGTCCTGAGCCTCAATGATGCCGAAGGCAAAACCATCGAAGCTGAAAGCTGCCGGATTGGATTTCGTAAGGTAGAGATAAAAGAAGGACAATTATTAGTCAACGGCCGATCGATTAAGCTGTTCGGTGTGAACCGTCATGAACACGATCCTGACCACGGCCGCGCTGTCCCTGTCAGCCGAATGATACAGGATATCAAACTGCTCAAGCAAAATAATATAAATGCAGTACGCACCTCACACTACCCCGATGACCCAACCTGGTATGACCTGTGCGATGAGTACGGGATTTATCTTATCGATGAAGCAAACCTTGAATCACACGCCCTGAAAGGATACCTTTCAAACGTCCCCGGATGGCACAATGCTTTTGTGGAGCGGGCCATCAGTATGGTCGAGCGTGATAAGAATCATCCATCCGTCATTTTTTGGTCGCTTGGTAATGAGACTGGCTGCGGGCCGAATCATGCCGCCATGTCGGCATGGATAAAAGATTACGATCCGACTCGTCCGATACACTATGAAGGAGCGGCGGGAAATCCTGTTGACTACCCCTATGTTGATATGATTAGCCGGATGTATGCGAGAATTCCTGAAATCATAAAGCTGGCAACCAACCCGAATGATAATCGGCCGATGGTTCTCTGCGAGTATGCCCATGCGATGGGCAATTCTGTCGGCAACCTTAAGGAATACTGGGATGCCATCCGCACTCACAAACGTCTCATCGGCGGCTTTATCTGGGACTGGGCAGACCAGGGTCTGCGTAAAAAGAGCTCGGATGGACAAGAATTTTGGGCCTATGGGGGTGATTACGGAGATGATCCCAACGACGGTAATTTCTGCTGCAACGGCTTGGTCCAGCCAAATCGAAAACCAAATCCCTCCCTCTATGAAGTCAAAAAGGTCTATCAGCGGATACACGTCCTGCCGGTCGACATTCAGGCCGGAAAGTTTCACATCTACAACGAATATGATTTCCTCAATCTTGATTTTACTGATATCAAGTGTGAACTCACTGCCGACGGCAGGGTAATACAAAAGGGCACATTACCGAAGCTTTCCCTCGCACCTGGCGCTAAAAGAGAACTTCAACTTAACTTCACAGAGCCAAAACTTCAGCCTGACACCGAATACTGGATTAAGATATTCTTTACCCTCGCTGAAGATACATCATGGGCCAGGCGCGGGTATATTCTCGCCTGGGACCAGTTTAAGGTTCCCTTTGATGTCCCCCAGGCACCGGTTATTGATTCGAACACTATGCCGTCGCTTTCACTGAATGAAACTACACAAAACATCACTATTACAGGTGATGATTTCGAAATCATGTTTGGGGCAGAATCCGGCGCACTTGAGTCCTTCGTCTTCAATGAAAAACAGCTCATCGCCTCAAGCCTGGTTCCAAACTTCTGGCGCGTGCCGACAGACAATGACGAAGGAAACAAAATGCCAAAACGCCTCGGTGTTTGGCGTAATGCCGGACCCGGCCGGACAGTCAATACCGTTAAGGCCGAACAGCTCAACTCCCAGATTGTTCGCATAACCACCGAAGCAGATATCCCCGTTGGAACAAACTCCACCTATAAAAATGTCTATACTGTTTACGGCACTGGTGATATCATCATAGATTCAAACTTCGCCCCGCATGGTGAAAGCCTGCCCATGCTGCCTCGGCTCGGCATGCAGATGGCAATGCCCGCCCAGTTTAACAAGCTCACTTGGTTTGGCCGCGGTCCCCATGAAAACTATTGGGACAGAAAAACCGGCGCAGCTCTCGGACTCTACACGGGAAATGTCAATGAGCTAATGCACCGCTACGTCAGGCCACAGGAAAACGCCAACAGATCGGATGTCCGGTGGATGGCTTTGACTGACCCGAATAGTATAGGCATTGTCGCTGTCGGCATGCCGACAATCGACATCAGTGCCTGGCCTTTCACCATGCAGGACCTTGAAAAAGCCAAACACATTCACGAGCCTTCACAGGCTGACACTATAACCGTCAATCTCGACTACAGACAGATGGGAGTCGGCGGTGATGATAGTTGGGGTGCGAGAACACATCCTGAATACACCTTACCGGCCAAACCTTACCACTATCGTTTACGCTTGATGCCGTATTCAAGAGAACGAGGCAACATACTCAAACTGACAAGACAAAGATTACCTGAATATGAATGACAGAACTAATATCGTCTTTGTCAAATATAGATTTGCCTGGAATAATTGGTAATTCTTTACGAGAAGTGAAGCTTTAGAGATGAGAGAAAGCAAATCTGCTCTACCTGCTTTCTCATCTTCACTCAACAAAGCAGCATAGAGATAATATTGATCCTGGCCATTATGAATCAGCGCCTTTGTGCCTGATGATATGATGGGACCTGCTCGACAGACATCCAAGAATCTCCATTTTACTGTTCCATTTGTGCGAATCGATACCGGTCGGCATATTCACATTCGTATCCCAGGATTTGTGCAGCCACTTGTTTATATATCGTAAAACCTTCATTTCAGATGCCCCCTTTCTTCAATACTCCATAAAACCAAATAACTTTGTCATAAAATTCTCTTCTACTCATAAGAGGCATCATCTTGACCGATGGTAACAGAAATATTTGCCAGAAATGTATTTTGAAGAAAAAAGTGCAATACTGCAGTATTTTATATGGCAGACATCAGCAGCTTCGTAAGAAATAATCGTTAACTTAACGGTTTTCCCTCAAAGAGCAAGAACCTGATCCATTTGTTGTGATATCTCGGCTAATCGCTCGCGATTGCCGCCGCTCACTTCGGCGGTCGCCCAGTCCCGATAGCCGATTTTCATTAATTCCTCCCGTACCCTCTTCCAATCGATACTGCCTTGCCCAATCGGAACAGCAAAACCCTTGCCCATACCTTCACTCATCGCAACCTTTAAGTTGTACTCCTTGATATGTATCTTAGCGATCCGCCTACCGAGCACTTCAATCCAGTGTTGAGGCCAGCCCCATCGGACAACATTTCCCACATCGAAATACGCCTTAACGTATTGGCTGTCGATTTCGTCGATATATCGTGCCATTGTCAGAGGTTCGATGAGAAAAGTGCTCCAGACATTCTCGACTAAAATGTGGATGCGTTTCTTCTCCGCGTATGGAATTGCCTTACGAATTGCATCCTGTGAGCTTCGGTAATTCTCCATGAACGAACCTTCGGGTTTCGGGCGAACTACATGGAGCACCGAACTCGCACCGTACAGCACCGCTTCGTCGATAGCTCCTTTTATGTCTGGATGACTTGAGTTGACAACACCGTGCACGGGGATTCCCACCTTTTCGCTTGCTCGTGCAAGAACTTTAGGCTCTGGCGTTCCCTTGTTGAGAAACTGCGTCGGGATTTCGACACCCTCGAATCCGATATCTTTGATCAATTTCAGTTTGTCCTCTACCGACAAATCCTCATTTATCATCGTATAGCCAAGCGCTTTCTTGTAGCGGCCTTTGGATAGTACTGATTCGGCGACAGACAGCCCGCCCAATATAGTCCCCAGTGATGCTCCGGCGAGAGCCAGACTACTTTGTTGAAGGAAATGACGTCGATTGACTTGTGAGTTCATAATTCAATCCTCGATTTCCAAGGTTCTTTGAGACTTGGCGCACACTCAAGCAAACAAGGAAATATTCCTTGTGATAAATCCTTCAATCCCTAATTGGTTAAAAGCAAGTCGTTCCGAACCTACACACGCTCATCACAGCCGGTAGCGGTGGGATAAAAGATACCGCGACCCGGTCCGACATTCCTTGGAACGAGATCCTGTTTGCTCGAGTTCATCAGCCAGTCCCAGGTGATGTCTTGCCCGGTAAAAGCGGCAGTACGAGCACCAATAGCTGTAAGTGTGCTCTCAGCAATTCGCTGGCCTTCGTTTAGCAGGTTACCGCTACGAATACTCTGGATAAGGTCTTTGTGCTCTTGCTCCATTCCATTGACGCTCTCACCTTCAAAGCTCCACGAGTTTTCGCCCGTTATGCGGTTGTTGCAGTTACTTGTTCCTTTCGTGCCTACGAGTTTCTCATCGCCGCGCCCGGTACCGGGACTATGCCCGCTGAAACTCAGGCAGTGTGCGCCGTTTTCATACTCGAACTCTGCGTATATATGATCCCAGATGTCTCCGTTGTATTTCTCCCACTCCGCCTCACTGCCGTTGTTGTACTTACGACATACCTCTTTAGCTGGACCTATCTGGTCGTCATTATAGCTACGCCAGGCACGACCTCCTACCGCCATAAATTTCTTAGGCGGACCATTGAAGCACCAGTTCATAATATCGATATTATGGATGTGCTGCTCGCAAATCTGGTCGCCTGAAAGCCAGTTGAAGTGGTACCAGTTGTAGCATTGCCACTCCAGTTCACTCATACCTTCCTGATAACCTCTGTACCAGATGCCTCCCCCATACCAGTAGCACTGGCCGCCAACCAGTTCGCCCAGTTGGCCATCATGAATCCGCTTCATCAGTTCAACCCGGTTGAACTCATGCCTTCGCTGCGTTCCGCAAACGATAGCAAGGCCCTTCTGTTCGGCGATTTTAGAAGCCTTCATAACCTCTCGACAACCGGCTACATCCGTAGCGACGGGCTTTTCAGTAAAGATATGCTTACCGGCATTGACGGCAGCCATCATTTGCCTTCCACGAAACGCCGGTGCTGTCGCCATAAGCAAAAGATCTGCTTCGCAGCGGGCCAGCTTCTCATGGCAGTCAAAACCCCAGAACAGGTGATCATCATTGATTTTCACTCGATCCTGGAACTTGCTATCTCTCATAATTCTGTCCCGGGTTTTCCTTACCTGGCTTTCGAACAGGTCGGCTAAGGCGATAAGCTCTACGCCCGGATCTGCCTGCAGGCATTGACGCAGAGCACCATTGCCGCGCCCGCCACACCCGAGCAATCCGATTTTAATTTTTCCCGACCCTTGTGCATGGACCACATGCGATATCGAGCTGGCCAGTGCCACTGCACCGGTGGCTGCAACCGCATTGTTCTTAGATATGCCTTTGTCTTTTTTTGACGCTGTCATATTGAAAATCTCCTTTGTTCTTTATCTTTTAGCCGTTTGGCTGAATAAACATAAGAATCTCATCAAACTTCTCGACCCCCGATCACCCGCGTCTCCTTCTTCTTGGCACAAAACCGGGCAACTGATACTTGCCGGGAACTGCAAAAGGAGGCACAGGCTTGGAATCGCTGAGTTGAAGGTCATCGGTCGGTAATAAATCCAGTGTGCACCTGCTCATAAACCAGGACGTGTTAAACTGCTGACGTGAATAGGCGGATTCTCTGCCCATTATTGCACAAAGTGTGCTTTCAGCAATACGCTTGCCCTCATTGAGCGGTTCACCATCGCGAATGCTTTTGATCAAATCGGTATGCTCCACCACGTATGGATTGGGATTGGGACCTCTGTAACGCCAGGAATTCTCGCCCTGGATGGTCCCTGCACAATCGCTGACGCCTTTCGTACCTACCACACGTTCACTAACCCTGTTCGCCGTACCTTTAATCTGTCGGCAGGTGCTGATGGTCCGCACATCGCCGGGATAGAAAAATTCAATGCCGAAATGGTCGAAGATATTACCGTGCTCCGGGCCGGTTCGAAACTGTCTGCCGCCGACACCGTGTACCTGTTCAGGAAGGGCATCGAACGCCCAGTTAATTACATCAATATTGTGCACGTGCTGTTCGCATATGTGATCGCCAGAAAGCCATGTGAAGTAAAGCCAGTTGCGTATTTGCCACTCGACATCACCCTGATCGGCCTTGCGCTGGCTGACCCAAAGTTCGCCCATGTTCCAATAGCATTGGGCGGAGACAATATCGCCTATCGCACCATCGTGGATACGCTTCATTGTCTCAACATACTTAGCCTGATGGCGGCGCTGTGTTCCGGCTACAATGGCAAGGCCTTTTCTTGCAGCCTCTGCCGAAGCCTCAATGACCATTTTGATTCCGGCCGGACAGACAGCAACGGGTTTTTCCATAAAGATGTTCTTGCCCTGCCTGATTGCTTCGGTCAGTTGTATCGGCCTAAAGCCCGGAGGTGTCGCCAGAATTACCAGGTTAATGTCATCCAGAGCCATCAGCTCCTTATAAGCATCGAGCCCAATGAAACAGCGATTGTCGGGAACTTTGAATTGTTTCTTCAAACCGTTAAGGCGGTCTTCAAAAGCGTCGGCTAATGCGACGATTTTAACGCCGGGCGAGGACTCAACACAGTTATTCGCTGCCCCGGAGCCTCGACCGCCACAGCCGACTACTCCGACACGAATCGTGTCGCTGCCCCTCGCTTCCGCCAAAGGTACTGCCGAGCCCAACACCAGCGCTCCTGCAGATACTGCCGAACTCTTTAAGAGTTCACGTCGTGTTAATTTCTGTCTTTGCACCATATTCGCCTCTCTAACTTTAATTTGGTAGATATATTTGCGTTTTTGTTAGTGCTAACAAAATCTCATTCATTGATTGCCCTTTCCTGCTTCCTACTAAGCAGCAGAAAATGCTATTTCAGGCTTTTAAGATATGCTCCTGAACCAAAAGCCCGAATATTGTAATGCAGACCGAGATATAATGCAAGGATAAAACCAATAAATTATTAACTAAAACATCGTAGTAATTCTCAGTCTTATATAAACTAACACAAGCAGTTTCTTGCTTTAAGCTACATAAGGTTGGTATCAATTGCCGGATAATTTAATGTTGCAGAAGAGCCGTTTATAGTTTATATGATGTTCAAGACAAGAATTTCTCTATTACAATAAGGAGCGAACGAGAAATGAAGAAAATCTCAAGGATTGTCCGCAAATCAACTATTTTTATTTTCCCGCTATGCCTTTTGACTATTATTGTTCTGCTTGCATTGGGCTATCGAGCTAAGGCCGGACCATTTATCATTGTCTTTTTCGCTTCATTGGCTCTGTATTTTATGAGCCATCCAGTCCTTAAAAGCTTCGCCTTTACAGTTTGGGTCTTTGCCTTCGTGGCCGCCTCGATGATTTACCCCACGGCCTTCATGACATGGTCCGGATTCAATTTGGGTATCCTGATTGTCCCTTTGATTCAAATCATCATGTTTGGAATGGGAACAACCTTATGCCTGGCGGACTTCGGCCGGGTGTTCAAAATGCCATGGCCCGTATTCATCGGATTTATCCTGCAATTTACAATAATGCCCCTGGCCGGTCTTGCTCTGGCCAAGATATTCGGATTCAAGGCCGAGATAGCCGCCGGTGTTGTTCTGATTGGCTCCTGTCCCGGCGGGGTCGCCTCAAACCTGATGACATATCTTGCCGGAGGTAATGTAGCTTTATCCGTCACGATGACTGCCTGTTCAACATTAGTTTCGCCCCTTCTGACACCCTTCCTGATGGACAAACTGGCAGGGCAGTTCATCGAAATTGAGTTCATGAAGATGATGTTTGGAATCATCAATATGGTTATCGTCCCGATTGTGGCTGGCTTAATAGCAAATCGCATTCTATACAGTAGGCATAAGAGCTTCCATCGCGGGGGAGTACTAACATTCATTGGGACTGCAAGTGTTCTTATTGCCGTTGCTATGATTTTATGGGCGCCAGCTGCCGTTTTTACATATGGAGGCGCCCCACTGAAAAAAGACGGCTTTATAGTCGGCTTTCTTCTGATAGGCGTAGTCGCTTTAGCCAAGCTTATAATTAGCATCTGGTTAAAAGGCCCTGAGAACTGGATGGACAAGGCTTTACCTATTGTATCCATGGCAGGTATTTGTTACATCATTGCCATCATCACAGCCCGCTCAAGGGATGATTTGATGACGGTCGGATTCTACTTGATTGGTGCGGCCATTATTCACAACTTCATCGGCTATATTCTCGGCTACTGGTTTGCCCGAGCCGCCCGTCTGGATGAGACTTCATGCCGAACAGTAGCATTTGAAGTAGGTATGCAGAACGGTGGTATGGCATCCGGCCTTGCAATGAATGTACTAAAAAGTGCGCCGGCCGCATTGGCTCCGGCCATTTTCGGGCCATGGATGAATGTCTCCGGCTCGGTACTGGCCACATGGTGGCATCGCAAACCTGTCACCGCAAAGATAAATGAAGAAGGAGGTAAAAATGAATCGACGTAATCTAATCAAGGGTGCAGGATTGTCAATAGCTACAGGCATCTTGTCTATGGCCTCAAAAACCGAAGACACCATCGCAAATGAATACGCAAAGGCAACAAAAGGTCTGCCCCCCCTGAAAATCACCAACGTAAAAGCCATTCTCACCGCCCCACAGAGGATACGCCTTTGTGTAGTCAAGGTCGAAACTTCTGAGCCGGGTCTTTACGGTTTGGGCTGCGCAACTTTCAATCAGCGGCCCTTACCGGTAGCTGTAGCAGTTGATAAATACCTCAATCCCTTCGCAAGGGGCCGGGACGTTGACAACATAGAGGACATGTGGCAGAACGCTTATACGAGTTCCTATTGGCGCAACGGACCAGTCCTGAATAACGCTCTAAGCGGCCTTGACCAGGCCCTGTGGGACATAAAGGGAAAACGCGCTAATATGCCCGTTTATCAACTTCTCGGAGGCAAGTGCCGATTTGCCGCCGACTGTTATACTCATTGCAGCGGCCGGGACTTCAAACAGCTCGAAAGCAGTGTTCGCCTCGCCATGAAAGAAAACTTCAGACATATCCGAATACAGCTCGGCGGCTATGGCTCGCCGCACTTATCTGAGAACCCCCACTTTAAGGATGCGGAATTTGGACTGCCCTCGGATTCACACATGGACCCGGGAGCTTATGTAAGAGCAACTATCAAGATGTTCGAGCATATAAGAAGTACTTGTGGCGATGAAGTTGAATTGCTTCATGACATCCACGAACGAATACCTCCCATCCAGGCGATAAACCTCGTAAAAGAGCTGGAACAATATCACCCGTTCTTTATTGAGGACCCGTTCGCCCCCGAAGACAATGGATATTTCAAACTGCTCAGGCAGCAGACAAGCACACCGATCGCAATGGGTGAGCTGTTCAATAATCCCCATGAGTGGGTGTCGCTCGTATCAGAAAGACTTATCGATTTCATACGCGTTCATATTTCACAAATCGGCGGCCTCACCGTAGCTAGAAAACTCGCCGCCCTTTGTGAATGGTTCAACGTCCGCTCGGCATGGCACGGCCCCGGCGATGTTTCTCCTGTTGGTCATGCCGCCAATGCACACCTTGACCTTGCGATTCCGAACTTCGGCATTCAGGAAAGTGTCCGCTTCAGC
>JAVVFI010000449.1:0-3945 GCA_032250555.1 Sedimentisphaerales bacterium | reverse complement strand
AGGGTAATGATGAAGCAGAGCAGACACCGCCTTTATTCTCCAGCATGTTCTCTGTCGAAATATAATTCTCATGTGATAGCTCATCAGTCCTAATACGACCATTTGTGAATTGAGCTATCTCGCAATTCAGGGCCAGCCCGACAAGGACAGAATAATCAAACGCCTTCTTATTCATCACCGGCAGGACGCCGGGCATACCAAGACACACCGGACATACCCTGCTGTTTGGTTTTTGGCCAAACTCCACCGCACAGCCGCAGAACATTTTGCTTTTCGTGCAAAGCTGTACGTGAATTTCCAATCCAACTATCAGTTTGTACTGCAAGTCGCTGCTCATTTTCTCTTTTTAACTAATATCCGGCGCTTTTCTTTTGTGCCAGTCGGTCTGGCTTTCAAACATCCTCGCTATCCGCAGTAACTTGTCCTCTGCGAAGGCCGGTGCAAGTATCTGCAGACCTATAGGCAGATTATTATCATCGAAACCACAAGGGACACTTATGCCCGGAATACCGGCTAAATTTGCTGCTATCGTATAAATATCGGAAAGGTACATCGTCAGAGGGTCATCGACCTTTTCTCCGATTTTGAAAGCAGTCGTCGGAGAAACCGGCATCATAATGCAATCGCATTTTTCGAAAGCACCGGTAAAATCGGCACGTATTAAATTTCTGACCTTAAGTGCCTTCAAATAGTAAGCATCGTAATAACCGCTCGAAAGGGCATAGGTTCCGAGCATAATTCGCCTTTTAACTTCCTGGCCGAACGCCTCTGCGCGGGATTTGGAATAAACCTCGATATAATCTTCGGCCTTTTCGCTCCGATGACCGTAATGCACACCATCATAGCGAGCCAGGTTACTCGATGCCTCAGCAGTGGCAATAAGATAATACGCGGCAATGGCATAATCCAGATGAGGCATATTTACTTCTATGACCTCGGCTCCGAGTTTTTTATATACGTCAATCGCTTCGTTAATGGCCTTTTGTACCTGCTCATCGGCGCCGGAAGCGAATTGGGGAACAATTGCAATTTTAAGCTTATCCAAAGGCTCTTCGAGTTTTTCAAGATAATCACAGACGGGGCTAAACTTTTCGTCAACGCTGGTGCTGTCGGCAGGATCGTGGCCGGCTATGACATTCATCATCAAAGCCGAGTCAGCGACAGTTTGTGTTATAGGCCCGATTTGGTCCAAACTCGAACCATAGGCGACAAGTCCGTATCTAGAAACACAGCCGTATGTCGGCTTTAAGCCAACAACTCCACAGAAACTGGCGGGCTGACGAATTGAACCACCGGTATCCGAACCGAGTGCCGCAAAACACAACCGCCCCGCCACCGCCGCACAGGAACCGCCGCTGCTTCCACCCGGCACACGGGAGGTATCCCAAGGATTAATTGTCTGCTTTAGGCCGGAATTCTCCGTGCTCGAACCCATCGCAAACTCATCCATATTTGCTTTGCCGACTATTACAGCATCGGCGGACAGAAGTTTTTCAACAACCGTGGCGTTATAGGGAGCATGGAAATTTTCCAATATCTTCGAAGCACATGTAGTAGCTCCGAAAGTAGTGCACATATTGTCTTTTATCGCTACAGGGACACCTGCAAGCTGGCCTACGGATTGGCCCGCGGTTACTCGTCGGTCAACTTCCGCTGCCGTTTCCAATGCCATGTCGGGATAAGTGCTGATATAAGCACCAATGATCGGCTCAAGCTTATCTATACGCTGAAAAACAGCTTTAGTCACTTCGAGGCTGCTTATTTGTCCGGCCGCGATTTTATCGCGCAATTGGTTTGCACTTAGTTCTTCCATTGATGAAAATCACATCATTAAATCTTGCTATTGTTTACTATGTTCGAGGAACCAGTCATAAAGTTCCTGATTGTTGTACGACTCGGTCCATGAATCATGGCCGGCATCGGGATATATAGTAAATTTGACATCTCCGCCGCGTTTTCTTATGGCATTGACCATTTCTTCGGATTCTTCGAGCGGGACCACTGTGTCTTTTCCTCCGTGAAAAACCCAGATAGGAATATCTTTGAGTCTCAGGGACATTATACGGCTGCCGCCGCCGCAAATAGGTGCTATAGCGGCAAACCGTTCGGGATAAGCTGAGGCCAGGGCCCAGGTGCCATACCCGCCCATACTCAAACCTGTCAGATAAATCCTTTTCTTATCGACCTTATACCGAGCCGCGATATCATCCACAAGGTTTATGAGCACTTCAACTTTCTCCGTCCACCAATCCCCTTCGGGACACTGAGGAGAAACCAGAATGAAAGGAAAATCCTTTTTGTTTTTGACTATCTTCGGCGGACCGTGCACCGCTACCTTGTTCAAAACATTGCCGCGTTCACCGGCGCCATGCAGAAATACCATCAAAGGCCATTTTTGCCGTTTTTTTCCGTAGTCTTCCGGCAGAAACAGCAAATAATTACAGCTTACAGTTGTTGTTATTTTCTTTTCAAACTTCTGGGATTGCTGAGTACCCGGCGGAATTGAATTCATTTTATTCTCCATCTGTCCGCAGCCAATCAAAAACAAAGACATAAACAAAGGACATATTAAATAATTCGACTTCATGTTCTAATACCTCCAAATCCGTTTTAAGATTTTCTCTTACGCACCGGAACCATCATCCAGTATTTTCGGCACTTTGAAAAACTCATCATCCCTCTGGGGTGCATTAGCCAGAACCTTCTCCGTGCCTAACGACTCTTTGGCGAAATCTTCGCGCAACACATTGCTGACCGGCAAACAATGTGCCAACGGCTCAACACCGGTCGTGTCCAGCTCATTCATTTTTTCGACATAGTCAAGGATTGCGCTTAATTGACCGGTAAATTCCTGGACTTCGTCTCCGGTTAAATCCAGCCGGGATAATTTAGCAACTTTTATGACTTGGTTCTGGTCGATTTTCTTTGACATTTTCAATCCCCACAGAAAGAAAAAAAGCGAGGCAGAATCCGCCCCGCTATAAAGAAAATACTTGATAACATGCTTTGTTAGTCAGCGGCCTTTTCGGCGGGTGTGTAATCCCGCTTTGGAGGCTTCTGAATAAGACCCATACGAATGGCTTTGGCTGAAACTTTAATCCTGCAAACCTTGCCGTCCACAACCGCCCGGACCCTTTGAATATTCGGCTTAAACTTTCTTTTAGTACTGCCGGTCACTCTTTTACCAACACCGCCAAGATATTTAGCCTTACCACGCCTGGCTATGCTTTTGCCCGATATGGTTCGCTTGCCCGTAAAGAAACACTCTCTCGACATTAAATACACTCCTGTTCTATTTATTTTTAACTTAGGATGGGATTTTACCCCATCGGAAACGACAAATATATGATATTACATAAAAAATGCAAGGATAAACCTTATATAATTGTAAAAAAGCCTTTTCTATCTCAAAAATCCTTTCTTTCCCAGGGATTGCTGCGAAATTCCATCGATTTGCATTTAGGCAGACCAAAAAGTATCTTTGGCAATAAATTAGTGTTTTCAGGCCGGTTCAATTTCCATTTTTCAGGATAGTTTCCATGACTTTGCGTATTTTGGCTGAATTCGGGTCTAATTTTATAGCGGTGTTAAGCTCTTTGATGGCCTCGGATCTATTGCCCTGTTTATCCAATATAATACCCAAATTGCAATGCAGAATTGCACTCCCGGGGACAAAAAGCAAAGCTTTGCGGCATAATTCAATACTTTCATCAACTTTGCCCTGACGAAACAATATCTCAACCAATTTATTATACGCCGGGATGTGTGCCGGATGTAGTCGTAGAGTTTTGGAATAATGTTCGATAGATTCATCAATCCTGCCCTGCTTCTGATATGCCCATCCCAGGAAGTAATGCGCCTCGATACAGGTGGGCTTGATTCGTACAGCCTCCTTGTATTGAGCGATAACTTGATCAATATCCCCTAAACCGCGTGAAACCGCTC
>JAVVFI010000448.1:0-3953 GCA_032250555.1 Sedimentisphaerales bacterium | reverse complement strand
ATGACAGGACATTCCCACGGGGCGTGTTGAGTCGTACTTACGCACGAAGTCACTCATAAACTTCACACGCTCAGGTGGTTTGCCTTCTCTATCGTAAGGTTGGTTACCAATCTCGTTACCGATGGACCAAATTACAACGCAAGGGTGATTTCGGTCACGCAAAACCAGATTTCGAATCTGTTTTTCGCCATACTCCTCTAATGGCGGCTCACCTTTGATGCGGCCGGCCTTGTCATCCCATTTGTCGAAACACTCATCCCAGACGACGAATCCCATCCGGTCGCACAAATCAAGCAATTCAGGCGACGGAGGATTGTGGCTGGTCCGGATGGCATTTACACCCATGTCGCGCATGATTTCCAACTGGCGCTCCATTGCGCGCGTAAAAAAAGCGGCTCCGAGAGGTCCATGGTCGTGGTGCAGGTTAACGCCATAGAGTTGAATCCGTCGACCGTTGAGGTAAAATCCGTCGTCGGCAGTAAACCGGAATGTACGGATACCGAAGGGAGTGATTTCCGAATCAACAATTTGATTACCAATACTAACAATTGTTCTGGCTGTGTATAACTTCGGGCTGGTAATATCCCATCGTTGAGGATTGGGAATCACGAAGGAATGTCGCAGCTCACTTGAGCCACCGGCCGGTACAGTGTTATCCTGTTTGATTGCGGCTATTGTTCGGTTGTCCGGGTCGAGCAGCATGACCTCAACACTGATTTCAGATTTGGTATCGAGGTGATTCTCGATATTTGAGAGCACCCGGACAGTAGCCGAGGAGCCGCTAACTTCCGGGGTGGTGATATATGTGCCCCAGTGTGCCACGTGCACAGGTTCACAGAGAGTCATTGTGACTTTGCGATATATTCCTGCGCCTGGGTACCAGCGGGTGCCCTGTTGACGTGTATCGACAAAAACAGCGATTAGATTAGTGCCGCCAAAATTCAAAAATTCTGTAGCATCCACACGAAACGACATATAGCCGTAATCCCACTGGCCGGCTAATTGGCCGTTAATATATATCTTTGGAAACGCCATTACTCCATCGAAATCAAAATACACCCGCCGATTACTGTCTTTATTATCGAGTTCAAATCTTTTTCTATACCAGCCAACACCTTTCCATGGCAGCTTGCCGGCATAGCCGTTTTCTGCCGGATTAAAAGGTCCTGAAATTGCCCAGTCGTGAGGAACACGTACATCATGCCATGCGGAGTCATTAAATTCAGGCATCTCGGCTCCAGGTTGACTGCCTTTTGAAAATTTCCATTCTCTATTGAAATTCAATACCTGCCGAGCGGATGGAACTGAGCCACGCTGGTTAGATAATCCTGCTGTTTTTGGTTCAACAATTGCCGATGCGCCGAGGCCAAATACGACTTTGGAATAGACACTGTAGTGACATATAACAATTAGAAGTATGATCAGACGAGTTATTGATTTTGTTTTGGCATATCCCAGCATTTCTCACCTTCACTTTCCAGAATAATTACTCTTGAATTTGGCTATATTTCAAACGATATTACTTTAGAGGCAACATTGATGTCCAACACAAAATATGTATTATAACATCCGGAACCATCCTGTCAGCATATTCACTATAGAGCAACCAGGATTATCATCGTAGAAAAGCAGCATAGGCTTGGAGAGACTGTTAACGATTGACAAAGAATACATTTTCTGATACTAATAAAACTCGATCTCTCTTGGCCCGGAGGCTTATTAAGAAGATTTCAAATGAACATCTTACCAATATACATCAATGAAGGAGGATAACGAATGAAGCGACGCACATTCATAAAGACGACAGGTGCATTAGGACTGAGTGCTGCAATGCCCTGGGGAGAATCGATAGCGCGACAACTGCCATCTATAGCCTTCCTGAAAGAGAAAACGTCCGACAGTATGCTCTTTCCATACCCACATGATGGCGCTGAAGTAAAAATATCGCCCGTCGGATTAGCGTGGCTGCCATGTCCAAAGGCGGCCAGTTATCGCGTCAACATATTCGACAAAAGTGAACGTTGCGTTTATAGTGCAAACGCCGGGAAAGATCCCGTACACTGTCCCGACCGGGTTCTTCGGCCGGGAAGGTACACATGGGATATTATCGCTCTCGATAGCAGGGATAAAGATGCAGCACGACGGGGCAAACGCTCCTTTATAATTTCCGAGGGTGCAGCAAAGCTTCCATGGATCGAGCCAAGTGAACTGCTTAGCCGTGTTCCAAGAGAACACCCGCGAATTCTCTATCCGAAATCGCAACTCAGCGAAATTCGTTCAACGCTATTGACTACTCGTGCAAGTTCGTGGCGTGCCTGTAAGAGAGCGGCTGATCGAGCCCTGTCTAAAGGTATTCCCGAATATCCGAAGTATCATCATATTGAAGAGGCGGGTGTACAACGGCTGGAATATCAAAAATACTTCGGTTATTTCCGCGGATATGTGGATGGCGCTTTAATGAATCTTGCACTTGCGTATTTAATGACTGAAGAAGCGAAATATGCAGATGCTGCGAAAAAGATTCTGCTCGAAATCGCTTCCTGGCCAACGGATGATAATGATGTTACATCCGTCAGTGCCAAGTGGGGCGATGAAGCGGGCTTGTCTTTTTCCAAATGTGTTCATATTGCCTACGACTGGCTTTATGATGCTCTATCTGACGATGAAAGAAAGCTCGTATTTAATATGTGCAGGGAGCGTACATGGCAAACCTACAGACGACTTAACCGGAGGAACTATCTCACATTTCCGGGGGAAAGCCATAACGGGCGATTGATTGCCTATCTTACAGACATGTCTTTGGCTATGGCCGGTGAAACAACAGATGCCGAAACATGGTTGGCTTATTCGCTCAAAGCGCTTTTAACTTTCTATCCTCATTGGGCCGGGAAAGATGGCGGCTGGGCAGAAGGAACTCCTTACGGTCTCTGGTATAACACTTTTTATATCCCGGCCTTCGAAAGCCTGCGCCAGCTTGCTGGTTATAACCTTTGGCAGCGTCCGTTCTTCAATAACGTGCGGTATTTCTTCTTTTACTGTACCGCCAATCATGGTGAGATCCGACCCTTTGGAGACAGTGCCGAAGGGGGCGGCCCGGGAGTTAACAGGGGGAGCGGCTATGCTGAATTAATGGCTTTTCACGCGCATAGGTATAATGATCCATACATCGGATGGTGGGTGAAACAAATACCCGGCTATACGAGCGGCGGGAGTGGCTCGGGATCTTTATTGCATGAGGATGAGCTGCCCTCTAAAGTTCCGACTGATTTGCCTAATTCGTCCGTCTTCAAAAGCGTCGGCTGGGCGGGACTGCACAGTGATATGTCAGATCCCCGGAATGATACCTGCCTTATCTTCAAAAGTAGTCCATACGGCAGTGTCTCACACAGTCACGCCGATCAAAATGCATTTGCGATTATGAAAGGCGGTGATGCCTTAGCAATTCCATCAGGATATTACGGGCCCTCTTACGGCAAACCACACCATGCGCAATGGACACGATCTACTAAAGCGAACAATTGTATATTGGTTAACGGCCAGGGGCAGAAGATACGTTCTGCCGCGGCAAATGGTTCTATAATCGAGTTTAAAGACACATCCGGCTATTCGTATGTTGCCGGTGACGCGACGCTCGCATACGAGGGCAAGATTACAAAATGGATTCGCCGTATTCTTTTTCTTCGTCCCGGTCTCTTTTAACTATTAGATGAGATTGAAGCCCCATCCATAAGTCAATATCAATGGATGCTGCATGCATTTGAAAAGATGGATATTGAAGGTGCAAAGGTTACTTCACGCCGTAAGGGAGCTACTTTGGATGTCTATCTGGACTGTGATCGAGACCTGGTTCTGTCTCAGACAGATAAGTTCGATACTCTAATGGCACTGTTGTGTTTTTCTCTTCGTTGGCGCACAATGTAAGCGCTCGCACGGCCATTTGATCTATTTTGGCC
>JAVVFI010000447.1:0-3980 GCA_032250555.1 Sedimentisphaerales bacterium | reverse complement strand
CAAAAATTTACCTGGCCTTCATTTCATAAAAGTCTTGTACAATATTAATAATATTATAAAGCTTTTGTAATTAATGGTCAATCATCCTTCGGCCATCAAAGAATTATGTTAAAGAATCTCTTGACTGACCAGCTTTTATAGTTGAAAATTTATTGATGGCCGGCAGAAACTGTCAGCCAGATTGAAGTCGAAAACCACTTTGGAGGTGATATCCTATGTTAAGAACAATTCTTTGCCTGACACTATTGATGAGCTGTCGTAGTGTATTAGCTCAAACAAGCGATTATTTCAACTCAACTTACGGCCGGAAGCTTACCTCTTCCACTGAGCAGGTAGGTTTATGGTGGGCCTCATCCGGATGGAAAATAAGTCCCGATAAAGCACTGCCCGAGGCTAAAGGCCGGGCAATAATATTACGTGCCGCCCGTAACGAAGCAGAGGCCGCGCAATTAGTAATAAGACCAACGGTTTCCCTACAGGGTTTTACTATTCACACAGCAGCTCTAACCGGCCCCGACGGAGCAACTATCCCTTCTAAAAACGTGGAAGTGCTCAAAGTGCGATACGTAAACGTTATCGTCCCAACCGACAAAAGTTCGGCGGGCGGCCTCTGGCCCGATCCCCTGCCGCCGCTTAAAGGCGCTATTAAACTACAGGCAAATAAAAATCAGCCGTTCTGGCTCCGTGTAAAAGTCCCCAGCCAGGTACCGGCAGGAGTTTATACCGGAAGTATTCAACTTTCAGCAAACAATTACAGCGCCGATGTCAAACTACGCGTAAAGGTTTATGATTTCGTTCTTCCCGACCAGATGACCTGCACTACAGCTTTCGGCTTTACACCATCCAACGTATTCCATTATCAGAAACTCTCAAGCCTTCAACAAAAACGGCAGGTTATAGACAAGTATTGGGCAAGCTTCGGCGCTCATCATATATCACCATACAATCCTGCACCGCTGGATGGGCTTTCAGTTACATGGCCTGAAGTTACCGAGTCAATTAAACCCGAAGAGCTTAAGCCGGTCTTTGACTGGACAGCCTGGGACAAAGCGATGGAGCGAGGAATTGATTACTACCACTTTAACTCGTTCCGGCTCAGTATCCCGGGGCTCGGCGGCGGCACTTTCCATGCTCGGCGTGACCCGGAACTGATCGGATTCAGCGAGGATACACCCCATTACAAAATCGCCTTTCACAACTACTGCCGGGAAATGCAGGAACACCTTCGCGAAAAAGGCTGGCTTGACGAGGCCTTCGTTTACTGGTTTGACGAACCCGCCCCAAAAGACTATGAGTTTGTTATGAACGGTTTTGCCAAACTCAAACAATCAGCCCCTGACATCACTCGTATGCTCACCGAACAGGTCGAACCGGAATTAATCGGTGGACCCGATATATGGTGCGCTGTTTCAAACAACCACAAAGACGGCCCAGCCGAAGAACGCCGCAAATATGGTGAAAAATTCTGGTGGTATGTCTGCACAGGACCAAAGGCACCCTATTGTACTTTATTCATCGACCACCCAGGCACTGAGCTGCGGGTCTGGCTCTGGCAGAGTTGGAAACGCAAAATTGACGGCATTTTAGTCTGGCAGACAAACTACTGGACAAGCTCCACCGCTTACCCCGACCGGGATAATCCCCAGAATCCTTATGAAGATCCAATGGGCTGGCGCGTCGGTTATGGTACACCCAAAGGCGTAAAAAAACCATGGGGCAACGGTGACGGTAGATTCATTTATCCACCTGAGGCCGCCGCGGATGCCCATCCGGCCGAGCCGGTTCTCGAAGGTCCGGTTGACAGCATTCGGTGGGAAATGCTGCGTGACGGCATCGAGGACTACGAGTACATGGCTATCCTGAAAAGACTGCTCAAAGCCAAAAAGGACAAACTCTCAGCTCAACAACTTAAAAAATTCACGGCTCTGCTTGAGGTCCCCGAAAGCATTACAAAAAGCATGACCAACTTCACAAAAGATCCGGCTCCCATAGAAGCTCACCGTGACAAGGTTGCTCGAGCGATAGTCAGGCTAAACAAATTATAACAATATCATTAACTTTTGGCGTTACGATAATATCCTAAAACTAATTGAAAGGGAAAAATATGGAATTCGGTCCTGATTTCCAGCATTATCCGCCCGTTTTTCTCGCTATAAGCATCGCATTCGCAATTCTAATGGGCCTGATAGTACTCATCATAAAAATATTAATCTACTGCAAGATATTTTCCAAGGCCGGCTACTGCTGGGCACTCGGTCTGCTAATGCTCGTACCGATAGCAAATATTATCATGCCCTTTGTACTGGCCTTCGGCGATTGGCCTATTCAACAAAAACTACGATTGCTGAAACAACAGCAGACAAAACCGGCAGCGTAAGTCTTATATTCCGGCCAATAACGAGATATTTTCTAAAAAAAACACTAATAATGAAGATTTGGCTACGCATAAGCGTATTATTTATAGCAGTGCTCTTTATTAACCGATACATTTGTCCAGGAGAACTTGTTATATGAACGCAAATGAGATACACGTAAGCGTAATAGACCCTATCGGTCCGGCTTTCGAGAGGGTAAAGACAATCCTTTTCAGGCCTTTCGACTTGGGCAAATGGTTCGTCATCGGCTTCTGTGCCTGGCTGGCATACCTTGGCAGCGGTGGCGGAGGAGGAGGCGGAGGTGGTAGAGGAGGACGAGGATCTTATGATGTTCACGAAGGCTTAGGCCAGGCAAAACATTTCGTCCTGGAGAATCTGCACTGGATTATTCCTGTAGCAGTCGTAGTTACGATTATCGGTATAGCTTTCTGGCTTGTTTTTACGTGGTTAAGCAGCCGCGGCCGATTTATGTTCCTCCACTGTGTCGCTCATAACAAAGCAGAGGTCTCAATTCCCTGGACAAAATACCGGCAGCATGCCAACAGCTTATTTTTGTTCAGAATCGTATTGGGCCTAATAAGCTTCGTCGTGCTGGGACTGCCGATTCTTTTCGCCGTTGGCTGTATTGTGATGATGATAGCAGGCGACGGAGCATTAGCAATAGGTATCTTAGGAAGTATATTAATCGGTCTTATTATTCTTGTCGGGGCAATTATTTTCGGCATAATCAGCAAATTCACAATGGACTTTGTCGTCCCGATTATGTTCTTACGAACAACAAGCTGCACCGCCGGCTGGCGGGAATTTATGGCGCTTCTCTCCGTAAATAAAGCCCGCTTTCTAATTTATATTCTCTTTAAACTCGTCATAGGAATAGCTATTGGTGCAATCATTTTAACAGCCGTTCTTTTAACGTGTTGTTGCGCTGCCTGTTTCCTGGCGATACCATATATCGGAACCGTCCTGATATTGCCTGTACATGTTTTCACACGGTCCTATTCTCTCTTATACCTGAAACAATTCGGCCCGGAATTTGATGTTTTCACATCTGAAACTGAAAACTGTTCTGTGGTCAATTAAGTCAGCATTTTTTAACAACAGTACTGATTTTCGGTATGACTTCTCGCCCTTGCGGTTTTTCCCCGAGATAAATATCTCATTCAACAATTTCTATATAAACAACTTATAGAGAATTTTGTTGCAAAACTCTGTTTGGTTAATAGTATTTACCAAATACCAACTAACTGCCGAAAAGAGAAGGAACTGGTAAATACTTAAATATGGTCTTTACATTACACAGATACTTATTCAAAGAGCTTTTTAGAATTTTTGTATTAACGGCTGTTGCGCTGACATTAATCCTGAGCTTAGGCAGTATCCTCAGGCCGGTCCAGGAATTTGGCGTAGGTCCCCGACAGGTAATCCGCCTGATTGGTTATTTCCTGCCTGTAACTCTAACATTTGTTCTTCCAATGTCTGCATTGTTCGCCGGGGCCCTGGTTTATGGAAGATTTGCCGGAGATAATGAGCTTGACGCCTGCAGGGCAAGCGGTATAAGCCTGCTGACGATGGTTTATCCCGGTCTGGCTTTAGCGATTATGGTAG
>JAVVFI010000446.1:0-4007 GCA_032250555.1 Sedimentisphaerales bacterium | reverse complement strand
GGCCATTCTTGCTCTTGTGCTTTTTATAATAAACGGGTACAAAAGATACATATAAACAGCCGGGAGGGCAGAGGTGCTGTTGCGGTTAATGTTCTTTATCGACGATTGTGCTTGAGGAAATGTTTTGCTGGAATGAAAGCAAATGCCTATACAGAAACGAAATAATTGATAGCTGGAAGGGAGAGCATGAAGATATTGAGATTGTGGGGAATTCCGATTCATAAGATACTTTCTGATGATGATTTTGTTGAAAGAACACAAAAGCAACTTAAGCGAAGCAAGAAATATGTTTGGTTTCATATCGCTGCGTTACTGTTTGTGTGCGTGTTCTTGCCAAAGCTGATTCAATGGCTCTGGCAGATAATTGAGTTCCTTCCGGAAGAAGAGCGGAAAATGGTATGGATTGGTCTGATGCTTGGATTAATGTTTGGTATGTTCATCGCACAATATATAGTTATAGCCGGGTAATCTATTCTGATGGCACTTGATTTATTCGATTTCAATCGAAGCAATAAACTCCTTATTAAGTATCACGATATGCTGAAGGAGAATGGATTATTAGAAGAAGGTAATGAACAACATGGCGAACAACTATTTGCAGAAGAAAAAAATGATATAAGGAGCAGTTGGAATGCGTAACTATCATAAACGGTTGATTCTGCTGTTTACAGCGTGCGTTATCTCCGTGGTAACATGGATAATTGCCGACAGGGAGCTGATGCCGAGGGAGTACGGCCGGCTTTTATGGTTCTTTTTTATGCCGGTTTCAGCTTCAAATGTTTCGGTATCTTTGAAAATCATAGCTGAGCTTCCGTCAATCATTACGGTAACATTGAGGATTGCCGTGGCTGTTCTTGGCTGGTATTGCCCGATGGCACTTATCGCGATGCGTAAAATCCCATTATCAAAAAGACATAAAATATTATGTATCGTTGGCTTTGTTCTTATCTGGATACTTCCGTTATTGGGGTATATTGTATCGAAGAGTGAGTAAAATGGTTGGATAATGTAAAAAGACAGGAGAAAGGCGTATGAATAAGTTTAGTTTTCCTTCGATATGCTATTTAATTGTCGTAGTGAGTTTTACAGGTCAGCAGAGTGCTTATGGCGGAGGGCTACGGAAGTTGGATTCGACATATGATGGGTATAAGCTGGTCTGGTCGGATGAGTTTAATAAGTATGGCCAGCCCGATCCGAATAAGTGGACTTATGAGAGAGGATTCGTACGGAACCGAGAGCTTCAATGGTATCAGCCGGAGAACGCACGGTGTGAAAACGGGTTGCTTGTTATTGAGGGGCGGCGCGAACGTAAGGCCAATCCACGTTATAAGCCGGACAGCAGGAACGCAAGAGAGGCAAGGGAATATGCTGAGTACACATCGGCGAGTCTTACTACGAGGGGTTTGCATAGTTGGCAGTACGGACGGTTTGAGATGCGGGGGCGGATTGATACTCGCAGTGGCCTGTGGCCGGCTTTCTGGACGCTGGGGACTGAGGGCAGGTGGCCGAGTAATGGCGAGATTGATATTATGGAGTATTACCGGGGTATGCTTTTGGCGAATGCGGCCTGGGGGACGGAGAGGCGATGGGTGGCCAAGTGGGATGATTTTCGCAAGCCTATAAAGGATTTTAAGGACCCGGGCTGGTCAGGGAAGTTTCATTTATGGCGGATGGACTGGGATGCGGAGAGCATCAAACTTTATGTTGATAAAATACTTCTGAATACTATCGACCTCAAGGAAACAATTAATAAGGACAAAGAGGGCAAGAATCCGTTCCATCAGCCGCACTATATCATTCTGAATCTTGCTATTGGCGGGACTAACGGAGGGGATGCTTCGAAGACGAAGTTTCCGGCGAGATTTGAGGTGGATTATGTGCGGATATATCAAAAGGAACATTAGAGGACGGATAACAGGGCCTTATAGGGAAATGATAAAAGGAGTTGTTTGAATGCAGGAGATGCCAAATCATCAGTCAGAAATAGAATCAACGGGAGCCCCCTACCGTAGGCATATATTAACCTGTTATATTATACTGATGCTGATCTGGACTGTCGGCGGGTTGCTTGTCTGGTGCGGAGTCCCGAAAGAGTGGTTATCAGAAACAATGCCAGAGTGGATGAGGCCGTTCTTTGTCCATTTTGCCTTCCTGACCTGGCCTGCTCATGAGGCAAGTCTCTATCTAACAGGTAAAGGGCTGGGTTCAAACGCGTTATTAGAATTTTCAGTGTTGTCAGTTTCGACGTTTTTTGTCTGGAGTGGTATCCTTTGGGGGCCTGTTCTTATGCTGCGCTGGCGAAAAATACCTGTCTGGGCAGGTATTATGGCTTTAGTTTTGTTGCTAATATTAACATTTGGTCTTTTTTGGAGATATGGAAATGGATGATGGACAGTTTTCGGGAGATATTTGCGGATTTTTTTGTGTTGAAACTGTATAAAAGAGGTTATAATCAGGCGAAATGAAGCAAGTATATATAGCAGACGATCCTACTGAGGCACATCTTGTGAAGGGAATATTGGAGCAGTATGGAATCTCTTGTGAGATTCGCGGGGAGGCTCTATGGATAGCGCGCGGGCAGTTGCCTCTTACAAGCGAAACTCTTCCTACTATCTGGATAGCAGATGATAACAGATATGAGGAAGCTACAGAGCTTGCCGAGCGATTTAAAGATGGGACATTAACTGAGAAGAGTGGGGCTAACTGGAAATGCTCTGAGTGCGGTGAGGAAGTTGAGGGGCAATTTACAGAATGCTGGCAATGCGGGGCAAACCGGCCCGAGGAGACGCAAATATACGAAAGCTGGGCAGGCGGAGCTGTTGAAGAAGTCACGCCGGTACTTTCAGGTAAGCCGGTGCTTGAAGAATATCTTAGATCGACGGAAGTAATCGATTGGCAGCATACGGATATTATATCTAAAGCTAAGGAGTTTGCAGTCGGTGAAGAAAAATCGATTGATGTTGCTCGGTCGTGTTTCGAATGGGTAAGAGACGAGATCAAACATATCGGCGATCATGATATTCAAACAGTAGCTTGTTCAGCGAGTGAGGTGCTCAGGGCTGGTTCGGGTATTTGCTATGCCAAGAGTCATTTGCTTGCAGCATTGCTACGGGCCAATTGCATTCCGGCGGGTTTTTGTTATCAAAGATTAAGCCGGGATGATGATGGGATGTCTTTTTGCCTGCATGGTCTTAATGCTGTTTATCTTGAGGAATACGGATGGTACAGGATTGATGCGAGGGGGAACAGGGAGGGTGTTGATGCTCAATTTACGCCTCCGAAGGAACGATTGGCGTTCAGGATTCAAATCGAAGGTGAAAAAGATTTGCCCGAGATATGGGCTGAGCCTCTTGAAGTGATAGTCAAGATTTTGAGGAAATATAAAACCAAAGACCAATTATGGAATAATCTGCCTGATATCCAGATCATATAAAGTAATAATGGAAAGCAGGAACGGATATGCTGCTGCCTTTAAGTAATTTTATGAGCACTTGTTAGTATAAATGAGAGGGCATGGAAATGATCAGTCGATCGGTGTTTCAAATAGATTGTACTGGTGTGGTTCCGGAATGTGGTTTTGAATGTGGTAAGTGCGTGAAGGAGATAGGTTTGTCATTGACTCGCACGAAAGGTGTCGGAAAATTCTATACCGATGGAGAAGGGGTGACCATCGAGTATGATGCCGAGAAGGTGACGGCCGAGCAACTGAAAGATGTATTGAAAGGGCTACCCTCATTCTATGAGAGCCATTTTGTTCCGAGTATCATGTAATTACTGCCAGTGCTTTATTAACCTGTCAAGAAGCCGGGGATGAGTTTTATTTAAACTTGTGCTTGACAATTGCCGAATATTGTGATAATGAGTGTTATTAGTAGATAATGCAGCTTATCAGGGTATAGGTATTATGAATAGAAACATAAACATCGCTATTATTATAATTATTGCGGAGAAGCTCAAGCTGCCCTGAGAAAGCTAAAGAAACAGATATCTAAAGCCTTCCAGAGCGG
>JAVVFI010000445.1:0-4009 GCA_032250555.1 Sedimentisphaerales bacterium | reverse complement strand
AATCAACTTTATCTGCCCTTACGCCATTGCCGCATGATATTCTAATATCGGTCAATCCCTTTTTTTTCAATCTATCAGCAATATCGTAAACCCTATCCTGATAGAAGGTGAAATTGTCGTCAGCGATAGAAAAATCTCTAAATCCCTGTTTATACCAATACTCAAAATCTTCAACGACACTTTCAGCACACTTTACTCTCAACATTTTCCCTATTGTTGCTTTTACCGGGCAGTAGATGCAACTGTAAGGACAGCCTCTTGAGGTAACGATATTCATGTTTTTAGGGTATCTCTTCAAATTAAATTTCTCATAACGAGGTGAAGGTATAGAATCTAAATCTCTTATAAATTCCCTGTCGCCGGAGTAATTAATCTTCCCACTTTCATCTCTATAAATAAGACCTTTTATCTGATAAAGTTCCTTCCCTTCGCATAATTCAACAAGTGTCCGTTCACCTTCCAGAGTTACTCCAAAATCTATCGCCTCGCAATCCATTAGGACCGATTCTCGCAAAGTTGATAGATGCGGCCCTCCGGCTACAATTGGAATCGAAGGGAAGGCTTTTTTTATATTTTCCATGACTTTGTAATTATATCGATGTCGAAAGGTGAAAAGACTATAGCCGATAAGGGACGGCCGGTATGTTTCGATTTTCTTTTTCAGCTTGTTAATATCACGTTCCAGAGACAGATCAAAGACCTGATTATCTATCTCTGCAGCAGATAATACTTCAGAGATATAGCCGATACCGACAGGCAAGCCCGCAAAGTGGTAATGCGAATCCGGGTAATTCGCGTTGATCAAAAGTATTTTATCGAAAGTCTTCATTTACTACTGTACCTTAAACGTGCATAGATATATACCAGATAGCAAGAGGTAGGGCTTAACAAAATAATGAAGATAATATCTGAATACTGGCATATCGAGCTACTTTCGTAAAGAGATTAATCATAAGTTTCACCAGATTTAAACATTGCCCTACCAGTAAGATAACCCATAAACTCGCCCACTGACCAAAGTACTGCAAGCAATACAATAAATGGGAAAGCTTTTACAATGGCGGCCATTTGTGAACGTTTGGATAATATATTCATAACAAATCGGCCTAACAACAATAACGGCAATATAAGAGAGCAGAATGTGTATAACACACGTTTGTATAGCCCTGTTCTCGATACTCGTGTGCTTCCAAATACTCGTCCACGTCGGTATGCTACCTGTACCGCTCTGATGAAATTTATGTTCCGGTTCTGATACACTATTATATCAGGTGATAACCAAAGCTTTTCTCCGCCGGCCAACAAGGCCCGATTAACAAACGATACATGAAAACTATTCATCCAAATGTCGGCGACTTTATTCAATGCTTCTCGTTTGTATGATACATTACCATCGGAAAGGTTTCTGGCCGGCCCACGAGAGACGGGATTCTGAAAGTAACCGTAGTTACAGTAATCGTAAAAGTGAACCGCCCAGTTAATTGCGGTATCGGGCTGTATACCCTTTTCGAGGGCCCCTCCTACAGCCGCATATGGACCAGTATGCTCCTCTACTATTCGCCTACACCAATTTTCCTCCGGCGTGCAGTGATCCACGGTCAATGCTACTATCTTACCCCGAGCAAGAACAGCCCCGACTGAACGCAATGCCTCCTGTGTTTGTAATCCTGAAACATTGTGAAACTGCACACAAGGAAACTTTTCTTTTAGTTCCGAAACATCATCCATACGCTCATCATATACTGCAATGATCTCCATCTCCGGAGCTCCGACTTGATGCTCTAAGGAAGCAAGACACTGTTCCAGATACCATGAGCTGTAAACGGTTACCACAACCACGGAAAGATCAAGTAATTTATCATCAGTACTTTCCAGAGGATTACTAACAACCATGATATACTCTTCGAGGTTAATAAAATATCATTTGTTAGGTAACATAATAAAACCCATTAACATACCTTGGAAGAAGAAACACCTGGACCAAGAATATATCCAAACAATTCACCTATACCCCAACTAAAAACGAGTAACATAAGGAACGGCAGTGATAGAAATAGTTCTCGACGGTATCTACCCTTTTTCCAGACATTCGTAACAATTCTTTTCGCAAGTACGACCGGTAATAAAACTGATCCCGCCCCGTATAAAACCCGTTGAAATCCTGATGCATTAACAAATCGCATTCCTGCAAAGGAACGAGCCAGGTGATACCTTTGAGATATAAACCAGCCAAGACTTGCAGAAATCTTATGATGTACCGTAATCGATGGTATTGAATAAAGGCTTATACCTGCATTTTTTATATGTTCGTGTAATGTATAGTCCCAGACTTCGGCCTCAATGACATCACGGAAGCGTTCAATAACCAGCCTTTTGTAAGAGACATTATTGCCGGGAAGAATATTAGCCTGGCCCTCAGGTAATGGTTTTATTGCCTGACTGTAATCACAAAAAAATGCGGCCCAATCGACAAGTTTTTCACATGCAGCATTTTCAATAGAACCCCCAATAACGGAATATTCACTCCGGTGCGCTTCAATCATGCGTTGAGCCCAATCAGACTCAACAATGCAGTGGTCCTCAAGTACCGCAATTATATCGGCGGAAGCCTCTCGAAAAGCAAGGGCCCGCAACTTAGGGATTGTTGTCTCCGGAGAAGCCTTAATGAGCTTAACCGTAGGATATTTCTGACCAACAAAATTCCTTACGCTATCACCACAACGATCGACCAAAATGATTTCAATTTCATCTCTGCAATACTGCTGATCAAGGCTCTTAAGAGAATATCCGATATATGGCAAACCATTTACCGAAACAATAATGACAGATAACTTGAGGTTTTGCCCGCTCAATACTGATAAATCTCCTTAATTCTTATACCCTTATAATAGATTTAATCTTCCACCACATGGGTATTAAAAATTTTCCTGTACTCCTGCCATTGTGTTCTGTCGAAACCATCGCTGCCATTGAAACACTTTGCGGCCGCATACCCCATGTATAGTGCATGATGTGTATTATCATGCACAAAAAGACCCTGCCGCCCAAAAGTGAGAAGATTTTTCAACCCGCTCAGCCAGTTATCGATTTCATTGAAATAGACATCATATCCTCTAAGGTAAATTGGATATGCATGAGAAAGTCGCCGAGTAACTGCAGTCAGCACTGGAACCTGCACAGGGATTCCGGCTGACTCTAGACAATGTAACATGAGTTTTGTCAACTCCTCGTCTGTCATACTCCACTCTGGATCTGCTGCAGAGCAAGGAAGTTCGGCACATAGTAAAGTCCGGTTTTGAGGTTCCTTAGCATTATTATAATGTTTAGGCTCAGAAAGACGAGTAATTGGAATATCCGTTTCTGGAAAATAGTGGGCATCATATTCAGTGAACTGCTGTTGTTCAAGCACAAGATAAATCAAAATCATCTGTCTATATTGAATAGCCCGAGATGCATCCAGAACAGAAGCCGGAGCATGAGGCTTCAAAGACTGCACCAACCCAGTGACAGGAATGGTTGACCAGACGTAATCTGCTTGATAAGTAACTGTCTTTTCATTGTTTTGGCAACAAACGGAATCTATAGTTATTCCGTTATGCGTTAAGCTTTTCACGCTACTGCCCAGATGGAATTCCACACCAGTTTTCACAGCTTCTCGATAAAAAGATTCCCCGATCTGCCCAAAACCTTTAGTTGGATAGAAAAAACGACCGCTACCAGAAGTTTTGAAACCGGGAACTGCTGATACTATTTTTAGAAACATTTTATTCAAAGTATTTGAAGAAACGCGACGGTATGCCTGTATAGGTGAAAGTTCCTCCGGCAGCAAACCCCAAATTTTACGCGTATAAGGGAAATAGAATTCCCGACAGATAGTCGGACCCAATCCTGATTCCAGTATTGATGCGAAAGTTTCATCACCAGATTGCTCTACGTTTCTTTTTAATAGCTTATTTAAAATATCACGCATTACATTTGCCGAAAAAGCGGCCGGCAAACCAAATGCAAG
>JAVVFI010000444.1:0-4052 GCA_032250555.1 Sedimentisphaerales bacterium | reverse complement strand
AAACAGAGCCCCGAACGTAAGTGAGGGATCAAAAACGAAGGTTAATTGGCCGTTTCCGTACTTTTGGCGGTGGCATCTTTTTTTATAAAAATTCTCATTAAATCCAATAAAAAGATTATCTTAGATAAGCATTTTTATATTTTCGGCCAACACATTTGGGAAAAGCAGTCATCTCTGAAAGCGCAGAAACCTGCCATGCCTGTCCGGAGCTTGTCGAAGGAAACGGACTCGAACGGGATGAATCCTAAAGTATAATTGAAGAATGCAGACGAATGCCGTGTCAATTCATCTTCTTGATGCAATATAGATTTTCATCGCTGCGTAAAATCAATGCGCCGTCATATGCAATCACGCTGGCATTAAATGTGCTTTCGTCCTCAAGTTCATTCAAAGCTAATTGCTCGAATTTTGGCTTCGCCTCCAATACCAGAGTGCCTCCGTTACGCGAGACAACGTAAAATCTTCCATCAGCCAATAGGGTCGAAGCGTATGGTTGTGGCCCTACCTTTTCAGCATATTTGACTGATCCATCGGACAGACTAAGGCAATATGCGGTTTTATTGCGGTCACTGACCCAGTATAGGTGGCCGTCATAAACGACTGGAGAGCAAACATTCGCTCCGACATCGGCATGCCAAAGCTTATGCGTGTCTGTTACGTCCCCGCGGCCCCCGCTCCGTACTGCAACCGTCTGGGAAGAACGGGCTCCCATAGCGTAAACAACATCTTCATGGGATACTATACTTGGGCAAATATAGTCAGAAATGCCTTTGCAGCGCCAAAGTTCATCACCCGTTTTGGGATCAAATCCAAGGATAAAATCTTTTACTGTTACCGCCAATTCATATTTCCCACGGGAATTCTTCACCAGATGAGGCGTATTCCAGGAAGAGTTCATCCCGCCTGCACGCCACACCTCTTTACCCGTGTTTTTATCGATAGCCACAAGCGATTTGCTCTCGACGCTTGCGTTGACGATGACCAGGTTCTCATATAACACTGGCGAAGTACCGCTGCCCCAGCCATGCGTTCCCGTCCCGACATTGGTTTGCCAGATTTTATTACCCTCAAAGTCGAATTTGAACACGCCGCTCTTTCCGAAAAAGATATAAAGATGCTTGCCGTCAGTTACCGGCGTCGCAGCGGCATATCCATGGTCGCGTACACTTTTAGATTCAGGCAGCTCCGGCTCGATTTCCTTTTGCCAGATTATCTTGCCGTTTGTACTGTCAACACAGACGACATGGAGTCTCAAATCAGCCATCCGGCCGGAGACTCCTCTAATACCATATCCACTGTAACAGGTAACATACAATCTGCCGTTTAATGCAATAGGGCTCGATGAGCCGTAACCGGGCATCGCCGTTTTCCAGGCGACATTTTCCGTCTCACTCCAGCCGATTGGCAAATCTTTTTCCTGTGAAATCCCCAATCCGCCCGGTCCGCGAAATCCAGGCCAATTCCCTGCAAGTACCATCTGAGGTAACAAAACGACCGCGCACAGCGTTAGAAGACACATAAGCTGACGTTGAAACATAATGACACCTTTCAAAATAATTGGAAATCAATAATACGGTCTATTGAATTTTTCACATGATACAATCTTCTCCCACCAAAAGCAAGCTTGAATTTCTCCGCACTCGAAGCCGAAAAGAATTGCCACGCTGCCTCAGCCCGCAAGGAAGCTGTGAGCTTAGGAAGTTTGGGATGGTAGGGGTATGAAAAAAGCCTTGAAATCAAAAAAAACAAAAATTATTGAAAGCCTGTTAATTGCCAACTGGTATAAATATCCTGGAAATAAAATATCTCTTCACCACTGAAACGCCGACGCACCCAATAAGGGAGATGCTGTCGGACGTCTTTCAGTTGATAATCCATCAATGTCAGAAGCTGAAGAAACGATCTGTAAAGTTGTCTGGATAGTTAACAAACAAATATATTCTCCTCTGTACCTCGGTTTTCATCAAGACAAGATATACATAATCAATCCTTGAGAATGAGCGGATATTAAAAAAAGATAAGAGAAGCTGTACAAATAGCTCGTAATCAAAATAAGCTGGAGGTCAAATAACTGTATTCACGGAATAGGAATACTTTATGTGAACAGCCCAAAACATGCATTGTTTGATTTTTTCAATAGCCCTGTTATTCTTCTGATTTTAGGTTTTTGGATGATTTCTAACGTATATATACATTAGCAAAATAAGCGATAATAAAGAAAAATAAAGCATTAATATGCATTTATATGGTTTTGGGATTAAATTGAGAAATTATTGCTTTTTCATGAATATTTGAACTTTACTTATCGCTCGAGAATCCACTATATCATACATCGTAATGCCGCCCGTTATGGTTGAGCGGGTCCATACAGCCGGATGCTGTCGAAGAACATCTTTCCCGTACCTCCGGCCTGAAGCTTACTCGGATTACCAAGACAAATGGCGATAGAACTGACGTTGGCAAGGTCAACACCCGTAAACTCTTCCAGATTGATAATCCACTCCGTCCATGTCCTTATGCGTGTCGCCTCAGGATTATCATGATAGACTGCTGTTCCGCCATTGAGAACGACACTCATAGGCGTAACACCGTTCATCGAGTCTCCATGGAACCACAGTGATAAAGTCTTGGCACCAGTCTTGAGCCAATTCTGAGGTGGGCTCAGTATCAGTTCCGATTTTGCAACTTTGTAAATAGCGTCGTAATAATACGGCATAGACTGCTCGCCGCCGTAAACAATATCTCGTTCGGCATAAGGGGCATGGGTATGGCCAACGACAGCCCCGTTTGCCAGAGGATTGTCATATCCGTCCGACCACATGTCGAATATCCGATTGCTATCGGGATCACTCGAATCGAGGTCATTGTACGACTCAAAATCGTCTATGATAAGGTAAACGACTGCTGTTGGATTTGGAATGCCCTCGGCCAGCCAGTTTTCAGCAAACTCTAACAGGTCTCTAATATCAACTTTACCGTCATTGCTAAGATCTGCCCCGCCGCACCAGAGAAAACTGCTGTCGCTCTGCAGCCAGCGTTCTACAAAGAATGCGAAATCTACGAAATTCACCCTGTAGTCACCGTTAAAATCTCCCGTGATAAATTGCCAGTCTAATTTCGGATAATCCATGCCCTCACAAATGCTCCAGACATCTTCGCTCCCGTTCGCGGTCTCATTCACGAAATCCCAGCCCGCCTCCAAAAAAGTGCCTCCCGTCTGCATCTCCGCCGTAGTCCTGCCCATACTATCATCACAGCCTGTCCCCCTCATTTCCTCTCCGCACATGTTGTTTAGACCGCTTCTCTGTCGGTCCCAGAAGGAAGTGCTGACTGTACCCTCGGAATTAGATCCGACCAGACCGCCAACTTCACGCGTTCCTGTAACGCCGCCGGTTGAATAGCAATCGATGATTGTACCATCTCGATTCCCTCCGATCAGGCCGCCAACTTCAAAAAATCCTGAAACGTATCCGTTTGAATAGCAGTTAGTGATTATGCCCTCAGAATTATGGCCCACCAGGCCGCCATGCATCCAAGCACTATCACGGTCTGAAATAACGTTGCCGCTCGAATAGCAATTGAAGATTTTACCTTCGTGATTGTTCCCCACCAAACCGCCGACACTAATCTTCCCCAAAACACTGCCTGTCGAACAGCAATTGGATATCATATTGGTGGATTTTTCTCCAAACCGTACGGTAAAGTCCCAATTATGTCCCACCAGACCCCCTACATAATTTCCACCGGAAACGGTCACAGCAGCATAGGAATCAGCGATTGTGCTCTCTTGAATATACCCGACAAGACCGCCGACATCATTGTCGCCGGAAACACTGCCGCCCCGCGCATAGCAGCCTCTCACGGTTGCTTCACGCAGGTTGCCAACAAGGGAACCGACATTCTGACCTTCACCGACATCGATATTAACGTCAATCAATCCCAAATTCTTGATCAGTGCGTTTTTCCTTCCGACAGATCCGAAAAGGCCTACGTAGTCTCTATCTTTTGATGTGTAGGTAAAATTGTGGATTCTCTTGCCGTTACCATCGAAT
>JAVVFI010000443.1:0-4071 GCA_032250555.1 Sedimentisphaerales bacterium | reverse complement strand
GCCCGCCATTTGTTCGAGGTCTTCAGAATTATCCTCATGGTCCTGAACTACCTCTACATCCGCCATATCATCCATTATATCGTCGATGTTGTAATCGCCTTTCTGGCCTTCGAATTTGCTGCAGACTTTATCTATATCTTCATCGGCACAGACAAACGCCTCAACGTTCATTTGTGTCTGACTTTTGACATCCTCAATCACGAAAAGGTCCTCAGGACGGCTTGTTACAACTATAAGCTTCTTCTTGGTCTTGCCTTGTACCTCTACAGGCATAATACGGTTGCTCTTGATGTACTCTATATCAAGCTTGCTGAATGCCTCCTTATCAACCTTCTCAACATCAACCTGCTTAAACTTAAGACCATACATCTTGGCCTTTGCTGTGAAAATATCATCAGCACTGATTTTCTCTATTTTCAACAGAAGTGATGAGACATCGGAACAGGGATTTTCCTTTTGTTTTTTTCGAAGGCTTGTAAGCTGCCTGGCATTAATTTTGCCCATATCGAGCAGGACATCGGCGATATCGTGTATGTTCGATTCGCTTGTTTGTTCTGGGGAATAAAGCTCGCTTAGCCCGCGTAATGACTCGCTTTCAGAGAAGTCCATATCTGCTGCCTCGGCATCCGTGTTTTGCTGAACACCCTTGCCAGGCTTCGCTGAATGATGTCTTTTTTCAGATATAAAGGGTAGTCTCATTCCGACAACTTCAATTCAATTTGAACACCATCAGATTCGAGTTTAACGAAATTACTTCCGATTTGAATCACCTTAAAGCTGTTTATTGAATCTCCCTCACTGAGGATTTCATCATCGATCATGCATCGATATCCCTGCTGAGCTTGCATAATGCTCCAAAGCTGCATACCTTTTGAATTTTGTCTCAATTGCTGTTGCCAAAGTGCCCTGGCATCCATTTCATTCTCATTGCTGCTCTTGAGATTTCCTGACGTGGTTTCAAGCTCAAAAGGATTTTTTGCCAGTTCATTAGCTTTGACCTGCGGCACCTCGGAAAACTCATAAAATTTCCCGACTATTTCATCCATTCTGCCGAACATTTCTGTCTTAACGCCTGTAAGTCGGGCGATAGCTGACTCCACAAGCGTATCTTCTGTGGTATCATTCGCTGCAGACGCCGCATTTGGAGAGCTCTTTTTTATCATAAACCAAAGACATATCAGGCCTATAATAAACAAAACAACAAGTAATGTGGTAGTCTTACGAACTCGTTTTCCATGAGACGCTACGGTAAGGAATTCAGACTCCTGTGACTTATTTTTACCGTCACTGGGTGCCTTGTTACTGGCTGCTGCCTTCCTCTTTTTTTCTGCCGGTAAGCCATCAAGGCCCTGGTCTTGTAAAAAAGATAACATAACTAAGCTCCATTAAATTGTATCTCGTTTTGAGAGAGGTTATCTATTCAAACTGTTTTATTCTGGAAAAATATACTTAATATAAAATCTGCTGATATCTGTCCCTCGGTGATTGCCTTCTTATCCAGTTTAAGCTCACGAATTTTGATAATTCTCGGGAGTTTCTCAAGCTCTAATAAAAATGAGTAAAAAGAACTGAAATTGCCCACAAGTTCCATTCTCAAAGGCTGCTCTATATAGCCGTTATTATCTTTTTCCTTAAGTGTTCGAAATGTCTTCGATTTAAGGCCCTGTTTCTGGGCAATAACAGTCACCTGTTCAAGTACCTCAGCAATCTTACTTTTCGGGGGCAGTTTGTTTTCAAAAAACTTTATAGCCTCTTCTAATTCCTCGAGCTGTTTTGAAAGGTCCTCTGCCGCCGTGGCGGCTTGACCGAATTTGCTTAACTGTGAGAGTTTTGTTTCGAGGCGTCCTTTTGTGTTGGCAAGATTCTTATTAGCCGGCTTAATCATGTATTGGTAACCAACGATTGTTACACCAAACAATAAAACGGAAAAAACAATTTTTCTGAAACCGCTCGTAACCATAATATTATGTCCTCATTTTAATTATGAACAAGTTTGCTTGAAGGTCCACAGCATGGACACAGTTTGCAATACCTCTAAGGGAACCTAATCCCATATCCTGTAAATGTTAAAAATTCCACATTGCACTTTCTGCTTCATCCCTGATGTTCTTAACGTCTTCACGCGTAAGATGAACTTCCTTCTTAAGCATTGCAGTCAGTTTGAATCGCCTGAACATTGTACCATCCTCGACTTCATGTTCTTTTGACTCAACAAGTGCTACATTGTCCAGCAAACTCGAATTACCCATCCGTTTGATAAATTCCGCCACCTGAAGATCGCTCGGAGCCACACCTTCAATATCTATATGTGTCTCTAATAGACTTTCTTGTGAAATCTGCGCGGCATTCGCCGCTTTTTTAGCCTGTTTAGTTTGATATTTACTCGTTGGCGCAGACTGGAGACTCCGTGCGGATTCTTTCTGGAGCAGGCCCAGTTTTAAGAGTGATACCCCCTGTGGCAGATTATTAGTAAGCGAAGCCAACAAAACACTTCTCGGTACCGGCTCAATAAGCTGTGAGGTGGTAAGGGCCGTTCGCATCATTTCTCCACGCTTTGTTTGAAGCTCTTCGAACTTTTTTATGGCCTCTTGTATCTTGGTCATCTTGGTATTTACCATTTGTTCCTTAACCCCGCAGGCACGCTGACGTATCTTGATAGTCATAAATGAACCGCATAACGCTATCATCACAACCCCAAACAAAACAAGGTACAACAGGTTTGTTCTGCTTGATTCGGTGTTTTGAACATAATCGTCCGGTACAAAATTTATATTAGCCATTGTTTACTTTACCTCCTTTTTGACTGACTATATCATTGTGCTCGGCTTCGTCTTTAGGACAAGCTGAGACCAAAGGCAGTAGCCCAGTTGATTTCACATTTCCTTCTTTCTATCGGAGTACCGGTGGCCTTTTTATCATTTTCTGAGCCTCCACCAAGACGACAGGGCTCAGCTATCTCAACCGCGGCAAGACAATCTCCAACCTGTGCCGGTATATCCAATTGCTTTGCTATCGTTACGCACATTTCTTTATCTATTGTGGTCTGACTTGTAAGGAAAACCAGACGCCCGACTTTACCTCTGGGATTCATTGAGGCGAACTGCCGTCTGCACTCGGTCAAATCCAGTACCAGTTTGTTTATTGATTTCTTGTTATTAAGTTGGCTCAGTCCTGTAGATAATGAACGGGCAAAAAGCAGATTATTGTGACGACATATTACGACATTTGTATAGTTTGCCTCGATACAAACAAGCATTACAATTGTTTCCATATCCAATTTGCGACGACCGAAAAATTTGGTATAGCAGTTTGCAAGAGCTGTCGGCCAAATACCTATGGACTTAATCGAAAGACCGACCTTTTCGTATATCGCAAGATGTCTGTCAATAATCTTACGCTCCGCTGCTATTACAAGGGCATTGTCCTGTTCCATTGGGAGGTACTTTATCATGGTGTTTTCCTGGATAGGCTCAAAGGGAAGTTTTTGTTTTATCTTTGAAAAGATGACCTCTTCGATATCGTTGCCATCTGATTTAGGCATTTTTATATTATCGATAAATACCTCGCTGGCAGGCAATGCCGCTATCACTTCTTTGCCTTGAAAACCACCTTTAGATGTCAGTTGACGTATAGTCTCGATAGCCCATCTTTGCCATTGGCTGCTGCCGGCCTTAACTCCCTCGGGAAGATTCTCACTCTGACCGGCAATTAAACTTATACCATTTCCATCTTCTCCGAGCTGCACCAGCTTAAGACTGTCATCTCCGATATCGACACCAATCGAATATGCGTGACTTTTTGAGAATTTGAACATAAGAATTTTACCCACAAAGTCGTATTCTTTTATCAGGTGTAATATTTATAACGCCTATAAGGATTTTTATTACACCGCCTCACCTCGGCCTAAAAACAGGTTTTAATTCCAATCTCGCTCGAACAAACACCTCCGTTTGAATCATTCTGATTTATCGGGATTCCGTGGCCTTACCTGTATTAAATTACTCGGCCCGGGACTCCCAATAATTGCTCTTACAACTAAAATATATATAATAAAAGCCGCACAGGCCAAAC
>JAVVFI010000442.1:0-4074 GCA_032250555.1 Sedimentisphaerales bacterium | reverse complement strand
CTACCGCTCTATGTCACATGGGAAATATTTCTTACAGGCTCGGACAAACAGCCTCACGAGATGATGTTATAGAATCGACCAAATCAAACAAAGAATTTCAGGATACTTTCGAACGTTTCCAGGAACACATCTTACTTAACGTCGTGGACGTACACAAGACACCGCGGATTCTTGGGCCCTGGCTGAATATGGATTCCAAAACGGAAAGGTTCGTCGGCAATTTCAGCGAGCAGGCAAATCAACATCTCAGACGTAATTACAGGGAACCTTTCGTCATCCCTGAGATCGTATGATTATTGTCAACTGAATTAACAGGTATGTACCCATGAAAAAGAAAAGTCAACTCTTCCTAATCATCGTCT
Organism: Sedimentisphaerales bacterium; assembly: GCA_032250555.1. Taxonomy (GTDB): domain Bacteria; phylum Planctomycetota; class Phycisphaerae; order Sedimentisphaerales; family Anaerobacaceae; genus NIOZ-UU13. The sequence goes on along the minus strand of JAVVFI010000442.1, from coordinate 3,712 downwards.
GTCTGTTATTAATATCATGCTCATTGCTTGCGGCAACACCTCAATTTCAGCGGCAAGCCCGGCAAATTTTAGAAGCAACTGGCATTAAAGGCGGTCTTGTCGTACACATCGGCTGCGGTGATGGAAAACTGACGGCCGCTCTTGGCGCCGGTGATAGCTACCTTATCCATGGTTTGGATGCTAATGCCAGGAATGTGCAAATAGCCCGCAAATATATTAAGTCTCTTGGTACATACGGTAAGATTTCAGTGAACAAGCTTAACGGCAAACACCTCCCATATACCGACAACCTTGTTAATCTCATTGTTGCCGAAGACCTCGACATGGATTTAATGGATGAAGTAATGCGCGTCCTGTGCCCGAAAGGCGTGGCTTATATCAAGAGGGGCAAAACTTGGGAGAAGATAGTCAAGCCAAGGCCAAAACAGATAGACGAATGGACACATTACCTCTATGATGCCAGTAACAATGCCGTATCGAATGATGAACTCGTTGGCCCGCCTCGGTACCTGCAGTGGATAGGAAAACCCAAGTTTGCAAGGGCACACGAGCAGCTCGCCAGTCTTAGCGCCGCGGTAGCTGCCGGAGGAAGGCTTTTTTACATTATCGACGAAGGACCGCGTGCAGACATTCGAATGCCGTCCGAGTGGTACCTTGCAGCAAGGGATGCATTCAACGGAGTTAATCTGTGGAAAAAACCTATCGGAACATGGGCAGACCATTTACGCAGCTTCCGTTCCGGACCTCCGGACCTTGCTTTTCGGCTCGTATCCGTCGGCGACCGGGTCTATGTCACTCTGGGTATTGACGCTCCTCTCAGTGTTCTTGATGCCGCAACAGGTAACTCGCTTTGGAGATATAAAGGTACAGAACATACTCGGCAAATTCTGCATGTTGGTAACAAACTTATTCTGCTCATAGATACACAACCGCAAACAACCAGCCAGGTAGAGTCCGAAATAAGACGAGGCCTTAGACCGGCGCCTGGTATCCGTACCATAATGGCTGTGGACGCATCAAGCGATAATATCCTCTGGCGAAAAGAAATTAAGTCACTCATACACCCAACCCTTGCCGCTAAGGACAACCGGCTGTTCTACCAGACTCAGGATACTTTATTCTGCATAGATATAGAAACCGCAGACGAACTGTGGAACGTGCCGATAGAAACGGAACTAAAAGGCCACGAAGTAGGTTGGGAATCGCCAACATTAGTTGTTCATGATGAAATCGTATATTATGCCGATTTCAAACGAATAACTGCATATTCCACCAACGACGGCAAACAACTTTGGAATGGTTCCTCATGGCCGGGTTATAATTCTCCCCCCGATGTGTTTGCGATCGATAAACTTTTATGGACTAAAGGTAAACAATTCGAAAGACTAGGAGTCGATCCTTTAACAGGAACGCTCGAAAAAGAAATCCAATCCATAAAGGGTTATATGCATCATCGATGTTACCGCAACAAGGCGACAAATCGCTTTATTATATTAGGCAATCAGGGTGCTCAGTTCATTGATGTTGACTCGGGAGAGATATGGCAGAATTATTGGATACGAGGCACCTGTCAATACGGCATTCTGCCTGCAAATGGGCTTCTTTATATCCCGCCTGATTCCTGCGCCTGCAACCTGAAGACAAAACTAAACGGATTCTACGCTCTGGCCGCCGACCGCAAACCTGCCCATAAGAGTAAAAGTGAAGTCAGGTTTGAAAAAGGCCTCGCTTATGGACATGCTTCAAAAAGAACACTCCCCATCAGTGACACTGAATCTGAAACATGGCCGACATACAGACACGATGCTATGCGAAGCGGAATGACCAGTGCGCATATCTCCAGTCAACTCAAACAAACATGGCAAGCAGACTTGGGAGGCAGGCTTTCAAGCTTAACTGCCGCTGGAGACAAGGTATTTGTCGCATCGGTTGATACACACACAGTTCACTCCCTCAACGGCAATGATGGAAGCAGTCTCTGGAGCTACACTGCAGGCGGGCGAGTTGATTCTCCACCTACTGTGTACAACGGACTTGTCTTGTTCGGTTCGGCTGATGGATGGGTTTATGCCTTGCGCGATTCAGATGGGAAATTGGCCTGGCGTTTTCGCGCAGCCCCGGAAGAACGCTTGACTTTTGTCAACGGTCAACTCGAATCTCTCTGGCCTGTTCATGGCAGTGTCCTTATTAAAGACGACGTATTGATTGTAACCGCAGGCCGCTCTTCCTACCTCGATGGCGGAATTCACTTATATCGACTTGACCCCCAAACCGGCAAACAGATATCCGCAACAGTGATTTACAGCCCGGACCCTGAAATGCAAAAACAACCGAAAGAGGGCGGCAAGGAAATGCGCGGAGTACTTTCTGATGTCCTTTCAACCTATAACGAAGATGTCTATATGCGGCATGTGAAGCTGGACTTTGAGAAAGCAAGCGAAACGGAAACAGGTGTACATCTTTTTACTCCTATCGGTTTCCTTGATGACAGTTGGTGGCACAGGGCATACTGGGTCGTTAATGACGAATTCCTTTCACATTGGAGTGCATGGTGGAAGATCGGCAACCTTGTGCCATCCGGCCGGATTCTATCTTACAATGAAAATTCTGTTTTCGGCTACGGCAGAGACCAATACCCCAAAGGAAATACAGGCCAGTGGCGGGGGGGTGAAAAATATCAGCTTTTCGTCTTCGACAGAGATCCCGTCAATAAAGACAAAGGTACAATACAGACTATACCCGGAAATAACAGAAATAAAAGAGCAAGCTCAAATATTTCAACTCTTGAGTATCGCTGGACTGCGCAAGTACCCTTATTAGTAACCGCCATGGTCGTTGCAGACAAAACCATGTTCATAGCAGGCCCGCCAGATACTATCAGCACTCAGGAAAATCTGGGCGAAGGGGCCCTTAAGCTTAAGAATCCAAAAGAAGCCCCCGCCTCATGGCAGGGCAAAAAAGGCAGTATCCTCCGGGCAGTATCGGTAATAGACGGAAAAAATTTAGCCGAATATAATCTTGAATCTATCCCCGTATGGGATGGCATGGCCGCAACGAACGGCCGGCTCTATCTCTCCATGAAAAATGGTCGGATATTGTGCTTCAGTAAAAAGTAGGCTACATGGCAACTCTGTATCGAAAAAAATACTGTACACAAATTTGCGTTTACAGAGACAGCACAAATTCAGTTAACTCTTCGATTTCCTTATCGGTCAATCCCGATGTGCGTCCGTGCTGGTCATTTTTATTGAACTTTGTCAAAACGTCTTTGATTGTCGCAGCCCTCCCATCATGCAGATAGGGAGCAGTTCGCCATACTTCTATCAGCGTAGGTGTGTCATAATCTCGATTATCATCTTGTTCTGTACCTGTGCCAATATCATATTTGCTCATATTGGTATAAAGCGGCTGTGAATAACATAGCACACAACCGGCCTTACTGAAAAGCTTTTGGCCATTCTCGGCGGCTTCGCTTAGTTTACCGTTAACAAGATAAGGACTGGCAATCGGCTTAAGAGACTTCAGGTAACCATCTATAGCCTGCGCCTTCCTCTCAGTAGTACTTGCGAACTGAATGTACCGAATACCGCTCCTGACTGCAACCTCGGCATTCTCACGAACACCCGTAATCATCGCGGGCGGAGTCTCATGTGACAAAAGCAGGCTTTGGACATTCTTGGGATTGCCTACTCCATCGTTTAAAAGGTCCCAA
>JAVVFI010000441.1:0-4114 GCA_032250555.1 Sedimentisphaerales bacterium | reverse complement strand
TCCGGCAGGCGCCATCCCCGGGACGGCGACCTCGATCTCGTGGCGCTCGCGACCGTCGCCGACATGGTCGATATTTATCAGACAAACCCCAACGTTGAATATGCCGAGGCAAACTATATCGCTTACGCAATGAAAGCGCCAAGCGAAGAGTTGTATCCATATCAATGGCATCTGTTCAATACCCGCTACGGCGGCATTAAGATTGAATCGGCATGGACCATTTCCACCGGCTCAGGGGCGGTTGTCGCAATTCTTGATACCGGTGTCGCCTACGAAAATTACAGCGAAAAAAATTCCGCTGCCTCCGATGACAGAAGCTTTGAGCAGGCCCCGGATTTAGCCGGCACTTTTTTTGTGGACGGTTACGACTTTGTTAATAACGATGAACACCCCAATGATGATTCGGTCACCGGACACGGAACCCACATAGCCGGCATTATCGCTCAAAATACCCACAACGGCATAGGGACCGCCGGAGTGGCCTTCAATGCCTATTTGATGCCGATAAAGGTTCTGGATACTTACGGGGCCGGAACCTATGCCGATATAGCGGAAGGTATTATCTGGGCAACCGAGAACGGCGCTCATGTAATTAACCTGGGACTTGGAGGCAGTGAACCCTCAACAGTTTTAGAGGAGGCATTAGCTTACTCGTATAACCGTGGAGTAACACTGATAGCCGCTGCAGGTAATGATGGCATAGGCGGCGTATGTTACCCCGCCGCTTACGATGATTACGTGATTGCTGTCGGTGCCACCCGTTACGATGAAACTTTAGCTTATTACTCCAACCACGGACTCAGTCTGGATTTGACTGCTCCAGGTGGTGACCTTAATGTTGACCAGAATGGAGATAGTTACGGGGACGGAATTTTACAGCAGACTTATAAGATAAGTGGATACGGTACAGCATCATGGGGTTATGGTTTTATGGAAGGCACATCAATGGCTGCTGCACATGTCTCCGGGGTCGCCGCCCTGCTCATAGCCAACGGAAATGCCACCTCACCTGCAGAAGTCAGGCAGGCATTAGAATCCACTGCCGAAGACAAAGGAACTGCAGGCTGGGATATAACATACGGTTGGGGAATAGTAGATGCTTATGCCGCCCTTCAATGGGAAGCCACTCAACCAGGGCCTGGACCGAGTCCGGGACCAGCGCCTGGACCAGGACCAGCACCAAAGCCGGGGCCTCAACCACTTAATGCAGAATTTACCGGTAATCCAACAACCGCACCTAAAAACACGACGGTACAATTCACCAGTCAAGCAACAGGAAGCATAACCAGTTGGCTGTGGGATTTCGGCGATGGTTCAACATCAATCGATCCGAATCCGTCTCATACATACACAGACGCACGTACTTACACAGTAAGCCTGACAGTAACTGGCCCGGACGGCTCGGATACTGAAACCAAGAACAGGTTTATCAAACTGTTTTCACCTTCTGTTCCCACCGCAGACTTTACGAGAGAGCCGATAAGCATAAATTCACCTATGACCGTACAATTCACTGACACATCCACTTGTCCGGCGAGTCTTATCAATCATGTGGACGGGGCGATTTATACAACTTCAATAGAATCTGCTTCTTATGGAGGCATCACGACCTGGACATGGGACTTCGGTGACGGAACAACATCAAATGAGCGGAATCCGGCTCATACGTATCAGGATACCGGTTCATATACAGTAAAATTGACAGTTGTTGGCCCGAAAGGCAAAGATTCTAAAACAATGATAGACTATATACAACTGACGATGCCTTCAGTTCCCGTTGCGAACTTTACAGCAAAGCCCAGAAGCGGCAATGGCCCTCTGGTAGTACAATTCACCAACACAAGCTCGGGACATGTCTCCAGCCTACTTTGGGACTTCGGGGACGGAGCAACATCAACCGAGCAGAATCCGGTTCACACGTACACGTACAGGAATACCCCCGATTACACCGTCAGCTTAAGTGTAACAGGCATGGGTGGCTCAGACACTGAAACCAAGACTAAATATATACACCTTAATACTCCGCCCATACGAGTAAATATCGCTATGTCCAAGAATGACATTTTCCGGAACTGGTACGAAGTAAACGCAGGGCTTACACTTACACAGAATGACCCGACAGGACTGCCTGTCGCCGGAGCGACCGTAGAGGGAACATGGAGCGGAGGTCCCGGTGGAACTGTATCTGGTGTAACAAATGCAAATGGCGGAATTAACTTCCAATTAGAATGGGTAACAAGAGGAAGTACGGTTACATTCACAATCAATAAGGTGATTATTGGCAGTAAAGAGTACGACTTTGCAGGAACAAAAAGTAAATTAATAGGAATTTAGAAAGACAAAAGATATCGTATAAAAAAAATCCCTCGATACCGGAGCATAAAACTCCGGATTATCGAGGGATTTTATTTTATACGGTGCCCTCAGGTATAATGCACGAAATCTTTCTACCTGTCGGAATTACACCTGTGGCGAATATCTGCCTTTAGATCTCGATATAGACTCCAAATACCACGTTAATCCTAATTCCCGCTTTTACGGCAAGACCGGAACGAATGGATTATTATTTCCACACAGGAGACTAAAAAGCTCCCCAATCCTGCTTTCCGGGAATATAGTAGCTCGGACAAATAAAGCGGAACATATTCGAAATCTTCAGTACTTTGTTAAGCTTAGCCTGGTCTTCTTCTTCCATCGCGGCTAATTCACCACCAAAGACTTCCGAGAAATATTCTTCGGCAGCTTTGTGTCTTTCCTCTTCGGTTTCGAAAAGACCGCGAATTTTATTTAGCTCACCGGCATCCAGCCAAAAACCTCCGCAGCCAGGGCATTCATCAACCTCTACTTCCTTTTTAACACTGAAGAAGTGCCGCATCATTACAATATCGTCGCAGGATGGGCACTTCAATCTCTTTGTATGGTCGATAACGATACTTTCATCACGCTCTATGTCTAATAGAGCCTCGCCGGCGGACTCATGAGGTTCATCGAATTTCTGTATCTCAAAATTATCAAACCAGATGCCGCCACAGCCGCCCTGGCATACATCAACCGCCACATCCGCTACCGTCTTTTCCTGTAATTTATTTCCACAAGCAGGACAGTTCATAATCATTTATCCTCCCAAAAAGGGTAATAATACACTATCACAATGTTCGTCGGCATATATCGGCAAAATAACGCTATTGCTCAATACCAAAAATATCAAGCCATTGCCTGGTTTCGCTCTCGCTTAATCCTCGGCGTTTTGCCGTCGGCTCTTTTGCCGCTTTTCTCCGACTCAATTGTTTCTGCATATTATTCCAGAAAACCTCCGACTTTATCGATGTTGCCTTTCTGGCCCGGGCTGCTTTTCGCAATCTCCGGTCGCTGCTGACAACTCTCAACCTTCTTGGGGCCGTGTTTAAGCTTATTTTGTCCTCTATTACAGTATCAGTATCAGTACCTAAGCCCGCAAAAAAGACCTCCAGATTGCTGATATCTTCGAATCCGCTTTTATCAGGGGGCCCGATACCATCAAAAATAATTTCACCGCTTTGACCTGTAAGCTTCAAATAACTACCGATAATATGGCATAATCGGACATCGCCGATTGGCCCGGAATCCGGATCATCTTTCTGGACCGAATGCAACAAATTATGACCATCAATAAAAAACATGATTAAAATGCGTGTACTGTAAACGCTCAGCTACAAACTATCGGCTCTCGGATTCAAATCTTATTTCCCCGCCGACAATTGTTGTCTCGACCTTGCCTTTGACTTTCCAGCCGTGATATGGACAATTCCTGCTCTTGGAACGGAATGTGTTGACGTCAATCTCATACTCAGCATTCGGATCGATAATAGTAACATCTGCCTGTTTGCCCCTGCCGAGCGTACCCTTATCTACACCAATTATCTTAGCTGGTTTTTCCGCCATCAAACTAAGCAATCCGGGCCAGTCCAGAACACCCGGCTCAATCAGTGCTTTAATATAAAGACCTAATGCACATTCCAGAGATGCGATACCGAAAGGAGCAGTAAAAAATTCCAGTTCCTTTTCACTTTGCAGGTGCGGTGCGTGGTCGGTGGCCAAGGCGTCCACCAACCCCTCAGCCACAGCCCTCTGCAAG
>JAVVFI010000440.1:0-4136 GCA_032250555.1 Sedimentisphaerales bacterium | reverse complement strand
GTTGTACCGGAAAAGGTAGAGTGTAATGATGCGCGGAATGAGAGGATTTTCGCGATTGGGAATGTGGGTTCCCAATTATCAAAGCAACGGACACCGCCCCGTGTCCGCAGGGGGGAATTTCTATATTCATATAGCCTTCACCCCAACCCAGCTAAAAAAAGAAATTCCCAATCTTAAAAGAGTAAGATCTCTCCGAAGGGAGCCTTCCGGACTAAAGGGATTTACGCTTATCGAGCTTCTGGTGGTGATTTCGATAATAGCGCTGCTGATAGCGCTGATTATTCCATCACTTCGGAGCGCCCGAGAGCTTGGGCAACGTGCGGTCTGTCTTAGCAATCTCAAACAGCTTACCTTAGCGTGGGTCGCCTATGCCGAGGAGAACGACAGTAAAATCGTCTTAGGCAGCCCTTTCACGACAAGCGGATATACAAGAGGCTGGCTTGGGTGGGCCTTTATATCTCCTGAGAGCCGGTCAGCACTGATTGCGGATCCTAATAAAGGCGCGCTTTGGCCATGGATTAAGGATGTAGATATCTACCGCTGCCCCCGAGGTCTAAAGGGTCACGCAGCCACATACGAAATAGTCAACGCAGCACGAGGCCACCTCGTGGAAGGAACGTATATGGAGTATATCAGCGGCACGGGTCTTGATGCAATCGGCAAACGCGTCGGGAGTACGGTGCTGCGGCTGACCAGGCTGACGGACATCGTATGTCCGGGCGCCGGTCAACGCGCGGTCTTTATTGATACAGGCCAGTTTGGCAGTGGTTTCGATGTTAATTATCATAAACCTGAGTGGAGGCGATCCAGTTCCCCACCGAAACACCATAACGGCGGCGTGACACTCTCGATGGCGGACGGACACGCCGAGTACTGGAAATGGAAGGGCCGTGAGACCGTCAACCTACCTCTCAAACGAGTGCCTTTCGGTAGAAATCCCAATCTGTTTACTAAAGTGATAGACGGGCCGGCGGTGCCGGGATGGAATGGCTACGAGCCGCAGACTGAGGATGGTTTGTATGACCTGCAAAGGCTGCAAAAGGCAACCTGGGGCAGGTTAGGGTATTCGACACAACCGCCCTAATACGGAAAATGAATAAACCGCGGCCAATATAGATTGGCCTTTGAGATAATAGCGCGGAAAAACAACTTCGAACGTTGGCGTTGAAGGACTGCGCATAAATATAGATTGGCCCGAGAGGTAAGATAGCGTGAAAGTGAGACTTTAATCGTTTGCGTGGAAGGACTACGCTCAGAATTGAGAATGGTGAATTTAGAATTGAGAATATAACCGCGGATTAAGCGGGACATAGACACGAAGATTAGAGGATTAGAGATTTGGTTAATGAAGCTGGGTCCCCGCTACTGACATGCGAGGATGATAAATTAGAGATTGGAAGGAAAAAGTGGGAAACTGCTGTTATTTTGCTTATATTAACGCGAAAGAGAATGAAAATAGCCTTTTTTCCTTAACTTTTCGCACTCACCAAGCGGATTAATATGGAAAAAAAGCAGGATTACTCTTGTCAAAAAGTGGTTATTTCGCGATTTCGTATAGTCTTTTCCCTGAAACACAGCTCGATATTGCTCATTTTTATAAAAAAAGGATAAAGCTCCCACCCTCAGCACACCGATTATATTTTTATTGATAGTTAAATTTATTCAGGAAATAAAGAAGAATGCACCCAACCTTTGGTTGGTGATTAATGGTCCTTTTTAAAAAGCAATGCCTTAGTACATTTTAGCACGAAATCCCGACCTTTGATTGAGGAGATCCACTTGAGACTCTGGTGAGGCGGTGATGAATAATTGTTGGGAACAACTATGACCCGTGTTGAGCTAATCATTGGGCTTATTGTCGTGGTAATCGGGACAATAATTATTGCACTTGTTGTGCTCAATTGATTAGAGGCTTTTTTTAAGCCCCATATTCTTATGACATCAGGGAACCTCGGCAATAGACAAATATCCGCAACTCGACAACCTTACGTCGATGTCCCGGCAGCAATGATATTAGTGGTATGAAGTGTAAATGTTGAAAAGGGGTCAATGATGGACTCGAAAAGTGTTATTAAGGAGTACCAACAGGCCGAACTCAACAAAGATGAGTTTCTAAGACGATTGGACAATATTAACAATGATCAAACAGAAATTATATCCATAGTATTGCAGGATTTGAAAAGGCCGCTCCGCAGTATTGAGGCCTTAGCCAACTGGATATTATCCAATTGTGCCGATAAGCTTGGTGATCAAGCCAATAATCAAATGGATTTACTTCTTAAACGCGTCGAGCGAATGTATAACCTTATTGAAAGTGCTCTTGAATATTCGAGAGCCGGCCAGACAAACGGAGAACGAATACAGGTCAATCTCAATAACTTTGTCCCGGAAATTATAAATATGGTCATCGTACCGGAGAACATTACAGTTACAATCGAAAATGAACTGCCTGTAATTGAATGTGAAGAATTGCAAATAATGCAGATATTTCAGAATCTGCTTAATAACGCCATAAAGTATATGGACAAGCCACATGGCTGGATCAAAATCGGATGCATCGAACAGAAAAACTCCTGGGAATTCAGTATCACAGATAACGGACCTGGAATCGAGAAAATGCACTTTGAAAAATATTTAATATATTCCAGAGCTTTCCTTCCTCCTCCTACTTCGCAGGCAGCGGTATCGGGCTTACCATGGTTAAGAAAATTGTCGAGTTGTATGACGGAAAAATATGGGTTGAATCACAAGTTGGTGAAGGAAGCAGTTTCGTATTTACTTTGCTAAAGTAGATTATAACCACGGCTATGGAGGGCTCCGCCATGAATTGCCGGGTTATTTATAGGGGCAACCGCTAGGGGTTGCCCCTACTTGTTTAGCAGTGTTTAAATTTTATTTTTTGAAGAAGGGGAAGAGTTTGGTTTTGAGTTCAGAGTCTGATGGCCGGCGGCCGTATTCACATACCTCGAAGGCCTCGGCACAGCGTACTTTTTTGCCCTTCTCTTCGCCATAGAGTTCGATAAGCTTTGCCCGATACTGATTGGCGGTAGATTCAAAGCGTCGGCGAAAACCAGCGCGAACCCTTTTGTGAGCAGCGGCTCTTTCTCTATCGTTTTTGGGTACCATTGACTCATTGCCGGAAACGCCGCCTTCGATAAACTGTGATTCGAGAGCGACCATTGCATCGAGTTTTTCCTCAATGACATCATCGATGGAAACGACAACGCTCGGTTCGAATGGGGCGGGTTTCTGGAAGCGATCGGAATAGTAGAGAAAAACGGGATTGGTTTTTAAGTGAGGGACATCCGGGCAGATGAACGGAACGATTACCATATAGGCGGCATCCTGGACGAGGACCCCGGTGTATCGGTGGTCCGGGTGGTAGTCGTTCGTGCGAGGTCCGAGGACTATGTCTGCTTTCCATTCGCGGATGAGGCGTACAAAAGTTTTTCGGTTTTCGAGGGTTGGCATGATCTCGCCATCGTGAATGTCGAGGACTTCGGTTTCGATGTTCAGAATTTTAGCACACTCCTGTACTTCCCTTGTCCGGCGTTTGGCGAGGGGGCCACCGGCTTCTTTGAAGTGGCCAATGTCACCGTTGGTGGTTGAGACGAATTTAACGTGATGGCCCTGAGCAGCCCACATAGCGGCTACGCCTCCGGCCCTGATCTCGCAGTCGTCCGGATGGGCGCCGAAGGCGATGATGCGGAGCTTGCCGTCATTGTCGGATTTAGCGGCCCTTGCACGCTCGCTGCCCAAAGGAGAGCCGGCCCCGGATGCGGCAGCCAGAAAAGCAAAGGCAACTGTCATCATTACCAATACGGACAGCGTTGGAATTATCGAACCAAAAATTGACTTTCTCATAATTCACCTCCTGAAAAAAAATTCAAACTGCTCCCTCTTCGGGGGAGAACATTAAACGATCACGCGGATTTAGAATATACTGTATAAGAAAATCGGTGATTATGCCAATGTTTTTTATAGAAGGTTCCTGCCGATTTCGAACAATATGCCTTGACGAGGACATAGATGATTTGTTATAAATAAGTAAAGAAAGTAATAATATTCCGGTTTTCCGGGTTGATGAGATTTTGAAGTTTCGCCTTAGGAGGAGGATTTATCCAGCCTGAGGAGGC
>JAVVFI010000043.1:0-19818 GCA_032250555.1 Sedimentisphaerales bacterium | reverse complement strand
AGTCGTTACCAGTACTTCTCTTGAGAGCAGCTCACTTCTGTTCTTTGCAGACCCGACCAGAAATGTTCTAACAGTAGAGGCCTTCTGAGACTCAGCACCAGAGGAGACCGGAGGTATAATCAAATAACCGTTCCGGCGAGAAAGTATCCCGAACAAAGTCCCGGGCTGCCGAGATTCAGCCGAAGGTCTCTTGCGGTAAATAAATCTTGATAAACAACTAACATCCGGCTCTATATTCACCGGGTCAAGATTATGCCCCTGTAAAGATTCAAGCAGCTCTGATAATATTTTTCGCTGTGCGGTGAAAACCGTAAGCTCAGAACCATCTTTCCCGGCGGATGTTATCTCAAAGGCCAGACCAATATTGGTTATGTCCATCGCAAGGGCCTCTTCAGTATCAAACCTGATAGTCGCCGAGATTTGTTTCGGGTCGCTGAACTCACTGTGCACACTATGCTGCATAAATATCGCACAATCCAGAGCGACCGAAACCTCGGAATAGGACCATCTCCTCTGGGCGCAACCCTGAGCAATAAGACCCGCCAAAGCCTGCATGTTCTCCTGTTCATCCTCTTCGACAGAAACGCTAAAGCTGCCCAAAACCTTTCCGATTCTGCCTAATAGATTGAGACAAACCACGGTTGCCGTGTCTCTGCTTAAGTAAATACCCAAGTAGTTCTGAGATTCCACTACCGGCAAACTCCTAAATAGTTATTAATATTCAGCCGTTAATTACGGCGATTCGTTTTACTTTTTCACCTTCTTTAGTTATCGCGATAACGCTCGATGCCTTTGCTACACCGCTTACCGCAGTTACTTTTATCGTGAAAAACCTGCTGACAGTTGTGATATATTTTTCGCATTTTTCTATAGAATTGGAATATCTGAACAAGTCTGTTTTCAAAGCCTCAATATCACTGAAAGGCTCTACTCGTCTTCGCTGAATGATTTCTTCGGCGATTTCAACCTGGTCACCACCGAAAATAAAGGCCGCCTCCAGAACATGCCGGGGTGCGGTATTTATATTAACCTTCATCGTGCCCCAAAGTCCCATATATTTCAATGGCGACTCATTCCTCTTGTCCGGACCGGTGATTATGGGCCTGGCAAGAGTCTCGGTGTCAATAAGTGAACTGTGAAAAAGCTTGGCAAAGTGCGTGGTTTGTTCGGAAATCTGGTCAGCAACGGCCACAGTCTTCCTGGTTACCCGCATCGGGGGTGCTTTACTGGTACGGCTTTTGACACTGGTCGTTCTCCTTGTTACCGCCGTCTTGACCGTCCTCGTTATCGGCTTAAAGTCGAGTGCGAAAGGTCTTATTTTACCTATTTCCTCCAGCTCAAGCTTTAGTAAATCAATCTGTTCTAAAGTAAGACCCGTCATTTCACAAAAAGTTTCAAAACCAGCTTCGGCCTCGCGCTTTATGTCCGCATCCTCCAGCATAGCCCATCCGAGTGGGTATTTTGCGTTTTCATCTTCAACTTCGATCCGGACTTTGGCCGAACCAATCTCGAACTCTATCGGCTCGGTTACAAAGGGCCAGGCCGGTCCATAAGGCCCCGGAATCTCCGCTGAACCATAGGCGTCAAAATCATCCATCCCCATTTCATCGAAGCCGTTGTTGTTAAGGTTATCAATATCCCCAAATTCATCAAATTCACCGATACCAACAGTGTCCCTTGAGCGCCTGTTGTCATCAAACATTGCTGACTCAGAGTCAAGACCCCACAGCTCTAAAAGCTCCTGATACTCAGCCGGGGTAAGATAAAACAAGTCGGAAAAATCCGGTTCATTCGGCCGGCTGATCAGTTGCGGATCAATCTCTTCCAACGTGGCAAGAGCATACTTTACAGCAGAGTCACAACCGTACCTGGCGCTGCTGTAATCTATAATATACTTATCGCGGTGACGCTGGGCCGCAACGCGAGTAGTTAAAGTATAACCAAGCATCGCAAGCACAATCAACAGCCCCAGCGTTACCAGCAGCACAAAACCCTGGCGTCCCTGGAAATTATTACGTTTTTTCGAACTTTTGTTCATCGTCTGACCGGTTTAGTTGTTTTCGGACTATCAGGCGGCGTTTTCTTATCGTCCGGCAAAGGCTCATTTGCCTGCTCTTTTTCTCCGCCTTCAGCAGTTCCGCTTTTCTCAACAGTGAATTTAATTTTTCTCGTTCTGTCAACAGCTATGGTTCGAATGATTTTGTCCTCTTCCGCCACATCCAGTGTACCCCCAACTGTCTTAAACGGCTCAGCGGAAGAGATTGATACCTCGATACCAGGAGGAAGAGAAGTGGACGTCCATTTATCCAGATATGTTTCACCCCAGGGAACCTTTAACCTGAAAAAGGTAATCCCGGCGCAAATCGGTACAAAAAGCCCTCTTTCCCAATCACTTTTGTTCTTGTCGAGCACCTTATCTTCCATAGCTATGCCGCTTTGGCTTCGGTACAAAACCAGGCCATCTACATTACTCTCGAAGTCATAGTTGGTCTGCCAGACTATGTTTTCAAATATCTGTTCCTGATTCTTGCTGTCAAAGATAGTTCTTGTAATTGTAAGTTTGGCCGTAGGAAAACCATTTTCGAATTTATTTTCTATAATGATTTTAGTGTCCTCGCCCGTGGTGATTATTCCATCGAGGTCCTCGGCGATGCGCTGCATCACCTCAGAGAGCAGCCGCGAATCGTCAAGCTTGCGGGTAACCGCGGCAGCCGAACGCTCGGCCCGGTTATAAACAACAAGCACTGCGACTAAAACCATCGATCCTATAGTCAGGGACGTAATGATTTCAGCTAACGAAAAACCCGTCCTCGCGCTCGATCTGCTAAAAATCTTTTTCAAATTATATTCGGTCCCTACCGGTCTCATCGCAATCAATACCCCTATCGTCGATTTTTCATCAATTCCCAAACCTCAGAGATATCCATTTCTTTGAGTTCATCATAAGTCCGGCCAGTCTTAGGGTCTATTTCATCCTGCCCGCCGCCAAGCCTGCCCTGCTCTTCCATCAGCCTGGTAAGCTCCGCTTCGGATTGCACCTGCTGCTTTTTATCTTCTTCGCTGGGCCGGCCGTTATTGATCTGATAGATATCAAGATTCATCCTGACGAAGGAGCCGTTATCTGTCTTGAGCAGGCCATTCTCAAGCCAGTCTTCGATGGTCTCGACACCGACACCGGCATACTCAGCAGCCTCTTCTATCGTCGCAATTAGCTGTTCCGCCAATTGACCTTCCTCATCCTCACGAGACATAACGTCAAGCAGTTGATTTTTTGTTAAATCACTCAGCCAATGTGTCAATTCAACCGTTTGCAACTGCCCTTCAGAATCAATGTATTCAGCAGAGCAAACACCCCTGAGCCACATCCGCGAATTTATCGGCTCGTAAAAAGTCTCCACCACTGTTTCCCAGGTAATTTCCGGATAAATTTCACTCTCGCCGTACTCGACGTTTTCCACGACAGACGGTAAAGAAAGCAGTCTCTCCATATTCTCGCGTGCAACTTCAAAGGCCTGCATGCGCAGTGCCGAATCCGCACCTGAGACAACACATCGGTTTATCACAACCAATACACTTGAACTGATAAGCGCAAGTATAGACAAGGCAGTCATAACCTCTACCAGAGTAAAAGCCGGTTTGCTCAATATGTTTTTTTTAGAAAAGTACTTCATCTTTGGTTTTAGGCGCCAAAAGCCCGACATCACCCGGCTCTAATGTAATCATTCTATTTAACCGATTCACAACAATCGAATACGGCTGCTCATTTTCATCGAGCAGCACGATTTTCCCGCCGTATTCCCAGCCCGAATGACCCGCCCGGAACTTCGCTCTGTCCTCGCTGGTAGTATCGCCGTCGTCGAACATAACATAAGCCACCCGGCAATTCTCACTGAAAAAATCCTCGATAATAATCTCCTCTTCAAGCACCTGAGAAAGGTCTGGATTCGTAATCTCCCGAAGCATATATCCCTGTGCCGGTATATCGATAATAACTTCATATCTTCTGTCGCTCTCGCCGGCGGCACTGGCGGCCATCTGCATCGTCGATACAAACTCATGGACCTGCGCCTTGAAAGTAGTCTTCCGGAGCATTCCGAAAAGGTGTATTTGCACCATAAATGCAAACAATGAAATCACCACAATCGCCACCATTAACTCGGTCAATGTAAAACCTGAATCAGCGTACAGCGTATAGCGTTTGGTGTACAGTTTCTTTTTGCTATCCGCTATTTCAGAATGCATCTGTGCTGAGCAAGTCATCCTCAGTGCCCTCTTCACCATCGGGACCCATACTCCTGATTTGGAACTGCTTGCCGCTCTCCGGATAAAGCTCGTAGATAAAATCATTGTTCCAGCCATCCAGGTTAATACTCGTAGTTTCCAGATAACCGCCCTCCTCCCAGAACGGAACGTCACTGGGCCGCTCGATAAGAGCTATAAGCCCCTCATCTTCGGCCGGGAAGCGGCCGGTATCCATCTTGAATTGATTAACCGCAGCATGAAGGGCCTTCAGGTTGGCCTTGGTGGTTGTTATACGGGCCTGGTCTATCTTACTCGCCACCTTCGTTACTACTAAAGTAGCAAGAAGGCCGATGATAATCAGCATCGCCATAAGCTCAACCATCGTAAAACCGTATCTGACGCGTCTTTTTCTTTCTTTCCTTGTCATTTTGATCTCCGTAAAGATTTCGTTATAATTTACCTGCTGAAACTTCCAAAATCGGCAAAATCGTAGCATAAGCGATTAAGCCTACTATTGCCGCCATAATAATTATAATAACCGGTTCAACCGCAGCACCCAGCCTTTCAATAACTACATCGGTAGATGCCTCGAGATTGTCACTGATATTTTTAAGCATTATTTCCAGCTCACCGCTTTTTTCGCCAACAGCAACCATATGAGCAATTGCAGGGTCGATAACTCCGCTGTCCCTAAGCGGAGTCGCAATATCGGCACCGGCGAGAATTCGTTCACGGGCCTGCTGAATAGCTCTTTTCATAAGGGTGTTGCCCGTAACCTCGGCCACAACCCGAAGAGACTCCGCCATTGCAAGTCCCGAGCTTAGAAGCGTCGATAGCGTTGAAGCAAAACGCGCAACAACACGCTGTTTTATGAGAGGACCGAACATCGGTAAAGACAACAGAAACTTGTCACGCATATAGGCGCCCCGATTGGTTTTCAAAAACTTCCTTAGGCCCCAGACAATACCGACAATCGCCCCTATAACTACCAACACCCACCAACTGGTCAATACATAACCGACACCCATTAACAGCTTGGTAATCCCCGGCAGCTCCTGACCGCTCCTGGCAATCTGCTCACCTATCTTCGGTATCACCGTGGTCGTCAGAACTATAATCGCTGCCAGGCAAAACAAAACCAAAACCATCGGATATACCATTGCCGTCATTACCTTCGACTCGACCCGGCGGCGTTTTTCCATAAAGCCCGCAATAGTCGAAAGGCTCAAACCTAATGAGCCGGTGACCTCACCTACACGAACCATACTTACATATATAACATCGAAAAAATCGCTGTAATCATTCAGGGCATCTGTAAACGACTCACCGGTTACAACACGGTCGCGAATATCGACAATTGCGTTCTTAAACCGAACATCCGAGACCTGAAGCGTGAGCACCGAAAGGGCCTCGGTCAGCTTAATTCCCGAATTAAGCAGCGTGGCCATTTGCTTGGTAAAGTCGATTATCTGCGACTTGCTGCTCTTGGCAAAAATTGAAAACAATGCGGCTTTACTTTCAGACTTTGAGCTGGCCTGAGTTATTGAAGAAGGATGAATACTGCGCACCCTGAGCTGCTTTCGTGCGGCATAAGGGCTTTCTGCGGTTATCGAGCCTTTGACTTTTTTGCCGCTTGTTGCTATCGCTGTATAATGGTATCTGGGCATTTTAACTTACTACTGAATATCGGTTATCTTATCGATGTTTTACGAGAAAATACGAAATATGTTACATTACGTCGGCTTGTGTTACTCTTAAAACTTCGGCTATAGTCGTTACCCCGGCCATAACCTTCCTCGCTCCGTCCATTCGCAGGGTCTGCAAACCGGAGTCAAGGGCAAACTTCTTTATCGTCCCGGCACTTTCCCGCTTGTATATCAGGTTACGCACCTCTTCGTTAATTAACATCATTTCATAGATACCGGTCCGGCCGCGATAACCGGTCTGAAAACATTTTTCACAGCCTTCTCCAACAAAAAATTCAGTGCCCTTTGCGACCGCATCGGCTCCGAGCCCAAGCTCTCTCAACTCATGCTGTGAAGGCTTTGCAATCGTTTTGCAGTCCTGGCATACCTTTCGCACTAATCGCTGAGCTATTATGGCAATCAGCGACGAGCTTACAAGATACGGCTCGACACCCAAATCCAAAAGCCGGCTCACCGCACCCGCCGAGTCGTTCGTGTGCAGTGTGCTGAAGACCAAGTGGCCGGTAAGGGAAGATTGTATCGCCATACGGGCCGTCTCAATGTCACGAACCTCGCCGACCATGATTACATCCGGGTCCTGACGAAGTACGTGACGCAGTGAAGTAGCAAAAGTCATCCCTTTTTTATTGGCAACCTGAATCTGACTGATGCCTGCGAGTTGGTACTCTATCGGATCTTCTATGGTTATAACATTTTTCTCTGCTGAGTTAATTCTGTTAAGACATGCGTAGAGGGTTGTGCTCTTTCCGCTTCCGGTTGGTCCGGTTACAAAAATCACACCGTGAGAGCGGCTGAGCAAAGAATCAAATTTCTTCAGGTCACTCTCTCCAAGACCCAGTTCGTCCAATCCGTAAAGGGCCGTGCTCTTGTCGAGCAGTCGCATTACACTGCGCTCGCCGTAGCTGGTCGGCACAGTGCTGATACGCAAATCAACCTCACGCTGGCCGAGACGAACGCTGCACCTGCCGTCCTGCGGAAGACGGCGCTCCGCAATGTCCATTCCCGCCATAACCTTAATACGGGAAATAATCAAAGGCAGTACATTTTTATTCAGGCTCAGAGAGTCATACAAAATACCGTCAATACGATAGCGGACCTGAATCTTGGACTCATAAGGATGAACGTGGATGTCACTGGCTCTCAACTGCAAAGCACGAAAGAGAATATCGTTAACCAGCCTGATAACAGGCGGCCGGTTCACTACATCAAGCAAGTCGTCCGAACCTTCAACCTCATCCATGAGCTGATCGAGATTCTGAGAATCAAGCTCTTCCGCCACCTCTTCGATGACCGTCGTCCTCTGCTCGTAGGCGATATCTATAACCGAAGTAATGGCCGCACGGGTCGATACCGCCGCCTTCACCGGAAGACCCGTCATCTTTGAAACGTTATCCAGTGCATTCGCGTCAAGCGGCTTGGATAAAACAACCGTCAGCTCACCGTTATCGTCCTGAGCTTTTATTCCGATAAGAAAATGGTGCTGAGCATATGTCGCCGGAACCGATTCCACAAATTCCTGAGGAACAGATTTGGCCGATATCTCAGGGATATATTCCCAGCCTAAAGATTCCGCAAACAGCTTCAAAATAACATCTTCCGTAAAGTACGGACAATTCAGCAGGGCCTCATCAAGGCGAACCGAACCGCTGTTCTCTTCGAGAAATTTGGTCAATTGATCCGCGTCAACAAGACCGGTCCGCTTAGCAGTTTGTATAAGTATGTTTTTCATCGCTATTGTGCATCAAGGACTTTAATCGGAGTCATCTTTCTGGGCTTCACACCGGGCCAGTTACGATAGTCCTGAAATTCTATTTCACGTTCTTCGAACGCTTCCCGGTTTCTGTCCGATATACGCTGCAAATCACCACCAACAAACTCTTTATCATCGGGTCTTATAATCTCCGCCTTAACAAAAACATACATATGTCTTTGTAAGTCGCTGTTGCTCGTACTTCTGAACAATCCGCCAAGAAGAGGAAGATCGCCGAGTATCGGAACTTTTGTTCCACCCTTACTCTGGTTAAGTTTCAACAAACCGCCTAAAATTATAGTGCTGCCGTCGGGGACGGTAACAGTTGTATTAATTTCGTTGCTGGTAGTATCCGGCGGTCTTTCTCCGGTGATAGTCCCAAAATCAGACCTGGTCAAAGTAATATCAAGGCGAAGCAGGTCGCCCCGGCTTATATGAGGGACTATATCAAGAGTGATGCCCGCATCGTATCCCTGATAATCAACACCCGTTTGCACGACACCTACTGAACCTTCAACAACGGCCCCGGTTGTTTTGGTAACATAAGTGGTATCTGTTGCACTGATAACTCCGGGTTCATTGTCGTTAACAAGGATTTTGGGTTTCGCCAGGACTCGGCCGTAATCCTTCTCCTCCATAGCGGTTATCAAAGCATTAATGTGTTTGTCACCATAAAATCCGGTCCCCTTGCCGCCGTTGGACTGAAAATCTACAAAACGGTCTCTGCCGCTTTCTAAAAGCTTCGAAACTAAATTAGAAGCCCCTGCTGCAACTCCGGGCATAACACCGCTGGTCAGACCGGATGTGGCGACCAAATCCGGAAAACTCTGGATTAGATTAAGGTCGTAATTAAATGCGTCGGTCTTCGATACCTGGACCAGCGTTACATCAATAAGAACCTGAGGCCTTCGCTGGTCTAATTTCTCTATAAGGTCACCGATCCATACCTGGTTCTTTTTGCTCGCATAAACAACCAGTGAAAAAGTATTCGGGTCGGGTACTATTGTTATTTGTTCTTCCTGCTTTCTTATAACGCTTTCAATCTTGCCCTCTTTATCCAGAACAGTCTCCTGAACAAGAGGCTCTAAAATCGAAAACAAATGTTCCGGTGATTGATTTTCCAGCGGATAAATCTTGTAAGGTATTTCCTCCTCTTCCATCTCACTGTCAATATAGGCGACTATCTTGCCAATCTGAACATGCTGCTCAGTGGTAGCGTTAACCAAAAGCGAATTCGTCTGCTCAATTACAACAACCTGAGGCTCTCCGGCAATGCCCTCAGAAAATTCGCCGTCCATTTGCGACCTTGTTGTTGTTGGAGGATTGGTTGTGGTTGTTGGCGTCGTCCTGGTCGATGTAGTCGGGGTCCTCGCGCCACTCGTAAGTCTCGAAGAAGAATAAGGATAAGTTGACCTCTGAACAGGCGTGATTATACGAAGCTCTTCCAGCTTCCTCCTTGCCTCTTCGGCATCAACATGCTTCATTTCGTATAATTTCAAAGCTCGCAGGTCCTGTTGCGCAACGTCAAGAGTATCTATTAACTCCTCAACCTCATCCAGTTGCTCCTGAGTACCTATCATCAAAACGCGGTTTGTTCTTTCATCTGCATCAAGATACACAGTGGCCTGACCCTGCTCACCCGTTGCTGTGGCGGCCGGTTTTCGAGCAGCAGCGGCTCTTCTTTGAGACTCCAGGCGAAGCCGCTGTTGATATGCAGCCGTTGTTTCCCCGGGCCTGCGTGCGGTTGATACGGTTGTAGGTTTGTCTGGTTCTTCGGCAATAGTAATTGATATGCTGCCCAACTGCTCGGCTAGTAACTGGAGTTTAGGAGCAAGTGTTTCCGCCATTGTGTACTGCAACTGCCTGAATTTGAACTTTTTAGGCTCTCCCGGTTTGTCCACCAAATCCAGAAGTGCCTCTATACGCGGCATACGATAGCTGAATCCGGTAACAATCAGTGTCTTCGTTGAGGGTATCTCCCTGACATCTACGGCAAGCTTCATCGCGTCCAGAAGATTCTTTGCGTTGCCTGTATCTATATGCTGCAGCTTAAAGATACGGGTTATAACCGCATCACCAATCGCAATATCCTTCGAGTCAGGGTATAATTCAGGATCAATTGTCTGTGCTTCCGCCGAGGGAACTATAGTTACAAGATCGCCCCTCCGAGTCATTACAAAACCATGAAACTGTAATACGGATTCCAGCAGTGGATAAAGCTCTTTTAACTTGATAGGGCCGCGAAGCCTGCCGTGACGCCTGAGTGTAATATCACCTTTGACTTTGGTTTCGTCATACAAATAGTTCAGATGTAAATGCTCACCCACGAAGCCCAAAAAATCCCCTATGGCAAGTTTTTCCGGCAAGGCTAATTGAATCGTATCTTCCCCGTTGTCAATCAACTCCGACTCATAAGGCTTGGCAGGAGCAGGCAGCTCGGCCATCTCTTGCTCAAGCATCGTTGGAACGGTGCTTGGCTTGGCCGCAAAAGGAAGGCCCGCCATGTCCGGACTCGCTAATTCAGGCGCCGTCCAATGGCCGGCAGTAACGGAATTACCCTGTGCAAAAAGATTCCCCCTGTCCGATAATTCCCTGGCCGCCGAAAGAATCAACTCCAGCTTCCTTAGCGGGGCAATAACAACCACCGCGCCGTTATGGACATCTATCATAGCTCTGTATTTGGCATTCACGGCCGGTGGATTGGAGAAGCTGCCGATAGCTATATTACTGAGTTTAGATGCAATCTGCTCGTTCGATGGAAAATTATTACCCGCCGAGGCAACTGATATCCTGCTGACCTCAAATTGACCCTGGCTGTCAACAAGATTCAATATTACCATTGCCTTGATAAGCTCATCAGGATTGGCTGTCACCAACAGAGCAGAAGAACCGGGAAAAGACGAAACCGTCCCTATCCCGATGTCGGCAAGATACTTTATGCCACGCTCTACAGGGATGTACTTCAAGGGAAATATCTTGTACTGCATCGGCTCTGACGCACTCTCCTGAGCAGCCAAAAGACAATTGCTGAACATTAACAGAGCTATCGACAAAACAAGCAACCTGCTAACAAATCCGCGAGTAAATTCTTTGTTCACCATTCTTTATCACCCCTTAACCCGATAAATTAAAATCCAAATTGCCGTTTTATTTCTGATCGGAGCTTGTTGGCTCCTCCATTTTCTTTCTTAATTCTTTGCCTAAAATACTAAGCCTTTCCGACTCCTCCGCACTTAAACGTGAAGCTTTCGAAGCTTGGAATTCGGATATAAGTTTATTCATCATCTCGGCCTTTTCCTGGGCACTCGGCCCTGTTCCGGACTTATCAGACTTAAAACTTTTTTGCAGCTGCGCCAGCTTGTCAGTAAGTTCCTTCATAGCTGACTCTTGTTCATTGGTTTTACGCGGCAGCGGAGGCCTCGGCGTAACATAACCAGAACCCGTCTTCCCCGAATACACTGTAGAAGACTTTGCAGAAGCTGCTGAAGAAGATCCGGAAACAGCCCTTGACACCGGGCTTTTGGAAACATCTGCCGGTTTCGAAGGAACAGCAGATGCGCCCTCAATAAGACTTATATGCGGTGTCTCCTCGGCTTTTAGCTCGAAAGTTCCACTATTGTCTTTAACAACAACAATACCATCCTTTACTTCCTGAATCAGTAAATGACCTACCATGCTGGACTGTCTGACCCAGTGTAATCCTTTGCCCGGCTCGTCAATCAAAGCCATCGACGATTCAGGATGGCCCTTGTAATAACTTGTACCCATAACCTTGAATTTAGGCGTGGCAGAGGGGGCGCGTTTAATAGTGGGAGGACGACCTTTTACAGACCTTGGCGCTGGCGGCTCGGGCGGATTCAGATACAAAGCAAATGCCCCGGCCTGCTGGACAAGAGGAGATACCTCGTTGGTGCCTCTCGTCGATTTATTGCCCGCACTGTTGTTGAACTTCTCGATCACACCCGGCTCACCCAGTAGTTCCTCGATGTCTTTATCACCGCGGGCCCCAAAAACAACGACTGAAAAAACTACCAAAACAGCCGCTAAAGCCACCGCCAGAATACTCATTATTCGCAATGTTTTTATCATATCGCTCTCTTAAGTATGCAAATCGTTCGTATTAGGGTTATTATGCCCTTTATTATTTGACACTTCCGCTTGTGCTTGGTTCCCGCCAATGAACGATTTTTTCCAGAAAATCACCCTCGTTTCCCGCGTATCCTCCGCTATGTTCAGGTGTATGGCAATCAATACACACTGATTTTGGCTCTGTTAACGGTGTATTACCCCCTGATAAGATATGTTCAGAGCCGGGCCCATGACAGATTTCACAGCCGACATTTTTCATATGGCTGCTTTTCTGCTCAGAAACAAACCCGCTCTGATATTCCATACCGACAACATGACAGGTAACACATTCAGGGTCAAGCTGCGAGCCGACTCTCTCAAGCGTTGCGTATGCATGTGCATGACCTTGTTGGCTCCACTTGTCATATTCGTATTCATGACAAGCCTTACAGGATTCTGATCCGCTATATTCCAGATTATCAGGCAAAACAAATCGCTGATATTTCTCCAAAAGCTTCCTCTCTCCGACAATTTGTTGATAACCTTTGTACAACTGAACAAGAGAGGCATCCTCTTTCAGCTCTTCACTAACCTTTTTAGTAAGAAAACTCAGTCTCGGCTTACTATTGTAAGCGGGAGATTCTGTTATTTGCAGACCGCATACATACCTGCCGAACCGTCCCACCGAAAAAACCAAAGGTCTTTTATTAAGACCGCCGGCCACTCTCGGCTCATCGGAATCGGAAGGACGAACAATACAATCCACCACAGGCACTCTCTTGGTAATAAAATCTATAATGGTATCATCACAATGGTTCAGTATAAGGATATTGACATTCGACTTACTGTCCGACTGTGCCGGATTAACGCCGGAGCCAAAAAGCTGCCCGATTTGATCTATGGGTTTTGTTTTCGCATCAAAAGCGGCAACAGTTACTAATACAGGCTTACCTCTGAGTAACAGGCTCTTGCTAAACTTCGCAGGAACATCCACATCCGACGATTGTTGATAACTTATGATATTAAAAAGAGAACTGGTATCGTCTAAAATTCCGAAGTTTTTGCCCGTTTCGATGTCTTCTTCA
This sequence comes from Sedimentisphaerales bacterium, assembly GCA_032250555.1. GTDB lineage: Bacteria > Planctomycetota > Phycisphaerae > Sedimentisphaerales > Anaerobacaceae > NIOZ-UU13. Next base: position 6,967 of record JAVVFI010000043.1, on the reverse strand, counting down.
CTCAGACTGACTAAATCATAATCGAGCAACCCGAAAGCCTGGACTATTATATTAAACTTGATTTCGTCCTGTTCGCTCCGGCCTTCCACAAGAGAACCGGTATCGATAATCATTCTTTTGTCTTCAGAAACAAGATTGAAAATTGTAGCGCGTCTGCTGAGCCCGCCAAGCTGGCCGCCCGAACAACCGCAGGGCTTCAAAGCCCCAAGTGCATTACCGGTAAAAAAGACAGTCACCGCATCGGCCTTTGCAGGTGTCTTCGCCGCCGGCTCAGGTTTCACATCCGGTCCGCACGATACACAAAGCACCCCCACGAAAATGCAGCTTATCAATCGAATTATATACAGGTTAGTTTTCAATCCACCCCCAAAAGCACTTGGTTACGTTCCCTCTTAGTGCATGAAGACTTTTATCTAATTAGCTCTCGACAATATTACTGTTTGTAAAAAACTCGACAGACAACTTGCAGCTCATCACTGTTTTTAATCTTTATGACAAGCACATCTGTAAAAAACGTTTTACCCTCGGATGCAGGCGGCGTCATTTCCACCAGAAGCTGGTAACCGCCGCGAATTTTCTCCTGACTTAGAACTTTAATCGTGTTCTGCGGAGACGAAACCGATTCAATTTCAAATGCACCGCCATAGTTGTTAAGAACGGATATTTTCCTGACTATCGCCTTTTCCGGTGCAGCATTAAAAGCGATAATTAACGGCGGGCTTGTTGAAAATTTCGGCAGCATGTCAAAGGTAATTTGAGCTGTGTTCTCCTCCGGATGATTCAGACTAATGTTGATTCGTCCTTTGGGATTTTGATTCAGCTTCTCTATATCAACAACCGGTGAAAGCACGAATTTAGTCGCTTCCACTGAACTGTCAATATCTGCGGATATGCTATCGCCTGTCGAGGAGAATTTCGTTATCGAAAATGGCTGATCATCGAGACTGTTAATTACAATCTTCGGACAGCCGGCATTCTCCTCCTCAAGGAAAAGCCTCAGCCTCTTCGGTGAGTAATTGACTTTCGACACGACCATTGCCTTAATAGTCAGAGCTATCCTGGGTTGTGTCTTATCGTTCGAGTTGACATAGATATTCTTCATATAAAGGCCGGCCTTTTGAAAAGCCTGAAATTCCGCCTTCACAACACCGCTTTCACCCGGAGCAATTTCGGTCTTATCCACCGTCGTAACAACACCGCAGCATTTCTCGACCTCCTTGATTTTCAATAAGCCGTTTCCGGTATTTGTAAAACTAAACTCGGCAACCTTCTTACTTGAAGTTACACCGACCTGTCCAAAATCGGCAACTGCCTTTTCAAAAGTAATTATTGGTGCGGTATTATCATTTTGCGGTTCGGCTTCAGCTTTCTCGGGTGAATCAGCTTCTGTGAGCTGCGGTTCAACCGAAAGCTTTTCTACCTGTATATTCTGCTCCTGACAACCGAACTGCAAAAGCAATACACAACCAACAAACAATAAAATTATGTAATTTCGTGCCATATATCAACTCCCCATTTAAGTTATGATGTAACACTGCCACTTCATTAATGACCCCTATATTGTAACAAAATCAATACCCTAAATCAAGAAAATTCCGTGACAATTTCAACCATATCACGTTCAGAATATTTTCTTTTTTTCCGCTCAAAACAGCAAAATGCCGCTAAAGAAGATTCTGGTCCCATGCAGGCCCGAACCAATCTCCGAGGCCACAAGGTCCGAGAATAAACTCAATATACCTCACCTACTACTGGAATCGTCCCGAAAATGTTCCCATACGATGATTTGCCGTTGTTACTGTCCTTTCAGCCTCCTCACTGCCGATTTTTAATTACTGGCGTTCGGCTTTACAGCCGATATTGTATCTATTATTATAGGGCATTATTATAGGAAGTAAAGTATGCACAGTCAAGGTCCCGAAGTGTCGGTAGTCGTGCCGTTATTAGATGAGCAGGATAATATCGGCCCACTCTACGAGCAAATCACCCAAACATTAAAGGGTAAATATAACTACGAAATAATATTCATCGATGACGGCAGCAGCGACAATAGTTTCAAAATTTTAGCCGATTTGCAAAAAGCCGACAACAGAATGCGTATCATTCGTTTTCGCAAAAACTTCGGCCAGACCTCCGCACTTAGTGCCGGTTTCACCCACGCAAAAGGAAAAATCATAATTGCCTTGGATGCCGACCTGCAAAACGACCCCGCGGATATACCTGATATGATTGACAAGCTCAACGAAGGATTTGACGTCGTAAGCGGCTGGAGAAAAAAAAGACACGATAACGCAATAACAAGACTCCTGCCCTCGAAAATCGCAAACTGGGTGATTTCATGGATTACCGGCGTAAAACTGCACGACTACGGCTGCACACTCAAAGTGTACCGAAGGGAAGTCCTCGAAGAGACAAAACTATACGGTGAAATGCACCGTTTCATACCCGCACTGGCAAGCTGGAGCGGTGCCAAAATCGCGGAAATGCCCGTCAACCACAGGCCAAGAACCGCCGGCCAAACAAAATACGGAATAGGACGAACATTGAAAGTCATTTTGGACCTTATCACTGTTAAGTTCCTCGGCTCTTTCTCCACAAAACCCATATATATCTTCGGAGGCATGGGCCTGGCAAGCGGCATCGGGGCCATCGCCTCTGGCTGGTTTGTGGTATATCAAAAAATCGCAAACGATTTCCCTATCAACAGAAATCCCCTGCTGGTCATGACAGCCCTGCTCATTACCACCACCATTCAATTTATCCTGATGGGCCTGCTCGCTGAGCTTCTGGTTCGTACTTATCACGAATCACAAAACCGGCCAACCTATGTTATTAAAGAAATCCTCGAATCTACCACCGCGGCTTGTCCTCCCGAAAGCGGCCAACGGAGTTAAGTATATGAGTAAGCCTACCCAAAAGCATAAACGCTCAAGAAGCCCGATAGATCCGCATAAGCATAATGTTAACCCGCCTGACCATCAGGGGAACCACGCGACAGACTCGGAAAAACTGCTCATCAGTAAACCTGTTATTGTCTTAATCATAATTGCAACTCTGGCGGCAATTCCATTCTGTATGGGTAAGTATTTCGAATTCAATTCACCCAGCGCCTTCGACAGCGGGGCTTATGTTTACTCCGCCAAACGAATACTCGATGGAGCAAAAATCGGTATCGATGAAAAACCCAGTGCCCAGATGGGAACCCTCTTGGTAAATATGCTGGGCGTCAAGCTGTTCGGCTTTAATGATATCGGCCCGAAACTCATTCAGGCAATACTACAGGCGGCGGCCCTGGTTCTGATGTTCATCGCGATGCGAAAGCTCTTCGGAACCTTACCTGCCGCTGTCGGGGTAATTATTGCCTCAATATACTTATCAGCCCCCCTTATGGCCAAATACGGAAACGTAAAAGAACAGCATATGATTGCCTTTATGATAATGGGGATAAGCTGTTTTGTTTTATACCAGCTCACAAACCGCCTCTGGTATGCAATATCAGCCGGCACATTTCTCATTTCAGCGACGCTCTTTAAAGAAACCGGCGTCTCGGCAATCTCAGCGGTTGCCCTGTTCATTTTCGCTCAACCATTACTCAAACACAGAAGCTGGAAAAAAACCGGCGCCGATATTTTGCTCCTGACAGTGGGCGCAGTCGTCGTCATCAGCCCGATTTATATATGGCTGTTGATGCAGAAGGCCCCCGCTAACTACTTCCCATACTATTCTATAGCCGGCAGACCGCTTGCAAAATTAATGAAAAGCCCTCAGGACCAAAAACCGCTGGCACCGGCAGAACCAAACACGCCTGACACCACAGTTCAGAGCACTCCTGTTAAGCAGGGATTCCTCATGAAACTCATGCCCGCTTATGTACGTGATAGCTGGAAAATACTAAAACCCGAACAGATCAAGCAGGCAAAACTCAGAGTCTTCCGCTGGTATCGGCACTTAATTCTGCCCATAGCCCTGGCACTCGGATCAATCATCATCAGGCTCATCAGTATAATCTCACTCAAACTAAACAAATCAAAAGGCCCTGCAACAACCGCCTTCGATAGGTTCGTTCTGCTTTTCGCCCTATGGTGGCTGATGGATATGATGTTCGTGTGGATAAGTCCGCGTTCTTACGAGCAGTATTACCTGCCGTTAAATGCTTCAGGTGCAATGTTGGGCGGATATATGATAGCTGTCTATAATAACAAACTAAAGAGTACCGCGTACAAACCTGCCTGGGTTATAACAGGATTAGTCGGTTTCATATTTATGATAATTGCCTCCCAGCATATTATCTTCGGCATAAAAACAAGTGCACACTCCGGCTTAGCTTACTCCGTGCCGTCAAGAGGTTATTCTCAGAAGCTGGATGAAATTTCTCGCAAACCGCAATATCCCTGGATAATGGTTGGGCAATATATTAAAAATCACTCAACAGAGAACGATAAAATCTATGTCTGGGGCTGGGTACCGGGAATATATATAGAAGCCCGGAGATTGAGCCCCACTCCGAAGGCATTTGAAGGAACGATGCATACACTCACACCACAGGTACTTTCCGAAAGAGTCCGTGAGATACTGAACGCGTTTGAAAAAGAGCCGCCGAAGTTCATAGTTGACACCCACAAAAGACACTTCCCCTGGGACAGACCGCCGCTTGAATTATGGCCTCGAACACAGAAAGGATTTCTGCCCGCTGTTCCGGAAATTGTCAGCCAGTATGACCAGATGTATGCCAAAATGCTCCGTGAACAAATCGAACCTGCTGAGGCTCTTCGATTTGAAGCGATGAAACCGTTCAGAGATTATGTCATGAAAAACTATAAAATCGTTCAGCCTTTCGGAGACTTTATTCTCTTTCAGCGAAAATAAACACTCAAAGCATCACCTGATAGCAAAAACTAAACCGATGGAAGAAGAGCTAAAAAAGCAGCAGGAATTTTATGACCGGGGCTGGCGTTCGGAACTCGAAGCAGGCAAAGAGCAGCGTGGAAACCTGCAAACCAATCTGGACTTCCTCAGCCAAACCAATCTGCTCAAGCCGAATGACAGAATTCTGGAAATCGGCTGCGGTATCGGCAGCATAGTCTCCGAACTAAACAAACAAGAATACGATATCACAGGTACGGATATATCGAGCAAGGCGATTGAATACGGACTGAAAAAATACGGCGATATCAAACTACAGGTCCAGCCGGCCGAAGAATTGCAGTTCGAGGACCACGCATTCGATATCGTGCTGAGCTTCGATTTATTCGAGCATATCGCCAAAGTGGACAGACATATAAGCGAAGTCCATCGTGTTCTCAAAACCGATGGCCTCTATCTTCTCCAGACGCCGAACAAATACAGTAATGTAATTTTCGAAACTCTGTATCATAAATCCCTTAAATGGCGGCGGGCGCATCCTTCCCTGCATACACCAGGCCAATTGAAACGCCGGTTCTCAAAGCACGGATTCCAAACACAATTCGTTAAAATGAATCCTGTCAACGAATTCACACTGAACAAGCTAAAGAAAAAACTTGGCCCGATAAGCGGCATCTTCAAACATATTAACTTTTGCCGTCTGCCTCTCGTGCTGCAAACAAATTTATATGTTATCGCTAAAAAAATGCCGAAACAATAAAATGAAAATACTAATGCTAAATTATGAATTTCCGCCGATCGGCGGCGGAGCAGCTAACGCACACCTGTGCCTCTTGATGCAATACGCGTACAACAACAGCTTAAAAATTGACGTCTTAACCTCGGCCCCGAAGCCGGGTCTGATTAAAGAAAATTTTGCCGACAATATCACCATTTACAAAGTCGGCATACACAAAAAACAACTGCACTACTGGCGAAAGACCGAGGTACTCGAATGGCTCTTTAAAGCCGGCTTCCATTACCGCAAACTGCTGCGGGAAAATGATTATGATTTTGCCCACGCTTTCTCCGGCTTCCCTACCGGCTGGCTCCCCTTTCGATGTAACCGTAATCTGCCATACATTATCTCGCTGCGTGGCTCAGATGTCCCCGGAGAACATGCACGGCTCAAACTCGACTATAAAATTCTCGCCCCGGCCTTCCGCGCCATCTGGAAAAATGCCTCCATTCTGGTGGCCAACAGCGAAGGCTTAAAGAACCGCGCCCTGAAGTTTATGCCGTCAGCTAAAATTGATGTTATTCCGAACGGCGTTGACACTGAGTGCTTCAGCCCCGCACAAAGCGTTTGCGAATCACAAAACATCAGACTTATAACAGTAGGCCGGCTGTCCGTTACAAAACGCGTGGAAATTCTGATAGATGCCATAGATGTCCTGAACAAACAGGGCTGTAAAGTAAATCTAAAGATAGTCGGCGGTGGACAATTATTACAGAAACTTAAACAGATTGTAACCGAAAAGAATCTCAATAACATCATTGAGCTAACTGGCAGAATCGACTCCGAAGAGATGCCCCAGATTTACAGGCAGAATGATATATTTATAAGTGCCAGCAAACTGGAAGGTATGAGCAATGCAATGCTTGAAGCGATGGCATCAGGTTTGCCGATAATTGCTACCTGCTGCGAAGGTACTCAAGAGTTAATCGCCGAAAATGGCTTTGTGATAGAGAATGCAACCGCCGAAGAAATCGCCAAAGAAATAAAAAAATTAATCGACGACCGGCAGCTTCGTAACAAAATGTCCATCGCGGCCCGGCAGAAGGCTCAGCAGTTTACATGGGGACAAATTGCCGAAAAATATCTCAACATCTACGAAAGAATAAAATGAAAATCAGGGTCTTACATGTAATAGACCATCTTGGCTACGGTGGAGCACCGGTTGTCGTAAAAAATATAACCGAAAAGCTCGACGCCGAAAATATCGAAACTCTCGTCTGCGCCCTTCGGACAAATCCCGAAGCTGTGCCAATCAAAACCACCCTCATCAGCCTATCTCACAACAAGTATAATCCCTTAGCCTTTATAACAATCGCGAAACTCTGC
>JAVVFI010000439.1:0-4139 GCA_032250555.1 Sedimentisphaerales bacterium | reverse complement strand
GAAAATCCTCAAATCCCCAGTATTCGGCTAACGCTCTTTCAATCTTCTTCATAAGAGCCGCATCATAACTTAATGCAGCCTTTTTGACCACAAAAAACGAAGTAATAAAAACTCACCAAACTCACGCAAAGCTTATATGAAATCCAATAGAAAATATTAAATTGAAATGCTGCCCTATGATAGAAATGCTGTATAGCTTGTCATCCCTGTGAAAACTCCGAATCCAGAAAATAATCCATAATCACTTATCAATAATCATTTGATAGTAGGTAGTGTGCAAAGAATTGCACCAATTATTTCTGAAAAAACAATTAGAAATGATTTAGGGTTTTCTGAAATCCTCAAAATCCTGACGAATATCATACTCAGGTTCGAAATCTTCGCTAAGTGGAGGGACTATTTTAACAATTATAGAGCTGTAATAAATTTTCTTATTATAAAGCAGGCATATTCGCCCCTTATTTCCGGTATAATCCTTTTGTTTTGCTAATCTCATCAAAGCAGATGGCTCAAGTGCTTGCATTTGAAGCTCTTCAGCGTCTTTCTGAGAAATATATTGTGCATCATCTAAATCGATAATTGCCTGGCCATTATCTAACTTCCAGGTTTCTTTTTCTATAAGCCCTTGACGATTAAAATCTCTTTTTTGAATATAATTACTATTTGGTCTATCCTTATGCTTGGCAACAAACACCCTTTTCTTTCTTGCATAAGGAGGCTGAATGTCTATACTATGCATTACCATTTTAAAAATTCCCCATGAGCTGATGTTCCCCATTCACACGCTTAAAAAGCATACTTTTCTCCGTACAACACCTTTAATTGTACCAAATTAACCTTGATATTTCAAGGAATATCTTGCCCTTTTCCCTTTTCTTTCCAGTTCTCTAATCTCTAATATATTGTCATCCTCGCATGTCTCTTACAGGGACCCAGCTTCATTCGCTAATCCGCTAAAGTTCCTGTCTTCGGCTCGTCAGCCTGAGATGTCGGTTTGTAAGTATTTGTCAATAAAGGATTAATAGTCGTTACAAAGAACTTGTAATGCTGGCCGAAGCAAAACAGTAACCATAAAAACTCGGAACCGAATATAATCGCCATACGTATTGCGTTTCATAATCTTTCCTCAAAAAGGGAATTCCAGCATTCTTCTTCGCAAGATCTACTTCTTCCCCGTAATATCTTTCTCCCATTCCGTATAGATAGCCAGCAACTCTTCGACAAGGTCAGGTCTCTCTTTGATAAGGTCCTTTTGCTCTTCGATGTCGTCATCAAGGTTGAATAGCATCATCTCGCTCTTGGCGCTTCCAACAAGTTTCCATGGTCCTCGGCGCACGGCCCACTCCTTGCCCCTGCGCCAGAACAGAGCACGCTCCGGCATGGCTAATCCTTCAAATAGGATAGGTGCAAGTGTTCTTCCATCTAATGTGTTGTAATTGTTCGGTCCGGGTGTCTTCGCTCTCGCCAGTTCAAGATATGTTGGCATAAGATCCATAGTCATCGTTGTCTCTTGTGTGACACTTCCTGCTTTGATCCGGCCGGGCCACCGGGCAATTGCAGGTACACGATGCCCTCCTTCGAATACATCGCCCTTTTGTCCACGTAAAGGGCCGTTGCTTGAGATCTCGTCTTTGTATTTGCCGGCATATTCCAAATAACCGCCATTGTCGGAGGTAAAAAAAACAAACGTGTCATTATCAAGCCCAAGTCTCTTAAGCGCAGCCATGATTTTACCGACACTCTGATCCACTGCTTCGACCATCCGGCGCACAACCGGCCCCACTTCTCCTTCCTTATGTGGCCCCAACTTTGATAAATTCCAGTAATCCTGTCCCTTCACCCGGTGCGCCTGCTCATCAGGGCCTTGCCATGGAAAGTGGATCGCCAGATGAGCCACATATAAAAAGAACGGCCTGTTTATGTTTCTCTCTATAAAGTCGATACTATGTTGCGTGATTAAATCCACGCTGTAGCCATCCTCCATTTCGATTCTTTCGTTGTGGTACCAATCTTCGGCACCGGAACGGCTGATATGCGAATGGTGGTCTCCATCACCGGTCAATAAACCTCTAAACTCATCGAAACCGTGTCGTGTGGGCAGGTAAGGTAAGTTATAACCCAGGTGCCACTTGCCGAACATGCCTGTCGCATACCCATTCTTTTTCAAGGCCTCTGGGATTGTCACCGCTTTAAGCGGCAGACCCATATCAGCATGGGCCTTGGCTGATAGAGCACTCTCAAAGGCACGACCAAAACGGTTCTGGTACTGTCCGGTCAGCAGGGCTGCACGTGTCGGTGAACACATTGGACCGTTGGAGTGGAAATCGATGAACTTCATACCTTCAGCGGCCATTGTATCTAAATGAGGCGTTTTATTGCTCTGGTGGCCGTAGCAGCCGATGTCGCCGTAGCCAAGATCATCAGCCACAACCAGTACGAAGTTGGGTTTGGCCGAACTGCCTTCTGAAGAAGTTGAGGGTTTAATGGATAACGATCCATCACTTCTGACCTGTGACTTCTTGGCAATACAGCCGGAGCAGATAAGCCCCAACGTACCCGAACCGAGTGTTTTGAGAAAGATTCGCCGATTCATTCTGCAGGTATTGTAACAGGGATATTTAGTTAAGGGTATCTCTAAAAATTGCTTTTGTCGCGAGAACGAGCGATATTTTCTCTCACAAGGCGGAGGTTCAAAAACGCCGCAGTAGTAGCCAAAGCTACGTCGAGGACGAATTTTGTGCCGACAACACAGCGAGAGGAAATTGCAGCCGCTCGCAGTAAAAATGAATTTCTAGAGGCGCACTTTAGTCTTACGATATACATAATCCGATATCACAATAATAATTCCGAAAATATGTTTATTTTTCGTCTAATGTTTAAATTTAGATTAAATTATGTTATCATAAGATTCAAAGCTTATAGAAGCATGTCAGTGAAATGTGAATATAAGAACTAATTGAGTTTGACTTACAGTTTTATAAATTTGAAAGAGAGAAACATGAAAAAGATCCTTCTATTAATACTTGTTTTGCTCATGATTTCATCGAGTAGCAGCTTTGTCTTTGCAAAAGGAAAAGGTAAAGGTGCCGCAAGACAGAACAAACAGTCAAGAGAAGTCCCCAAGAAAGATATTGCTCAGGAAAAAAGAAAAACGGCTAGAGAAGATTTGGAAAAAGGCAAGAGCAAAGTCGAGGTAGAGAAACAACGTTTCCGCACCGGCAAGGGTGAAACTAAGAAAGAAGAAAATCAGAGTAGCAAGGAAAAAGCCAAGAGTGAAGTTCTGAAAAAAGGCGCAGTTAAGGAAAAATCTGCCGAAAATACCGGCAAAGACAAGGGGCAGCAGCAGCAAATTAGGGCATTTGAGAAACAGATGCTTCATGAAGAATCAAAATATTTGAAACGTCAGGCTCACTTTAAACGAATCAGAGAATTGGCAATGAAAAAAGGCAATACTGCTGTGCTTGAAAGACTCAAGATCCTTGAAGAAAAAGAACAAAGCCGTTATGGTAACAAGCGAAAGCGTATTATGGAAAGGATGCAACAGCTTCAAACAGGAGGTGGCGAAAAATTGCGAGAAACCTTGGAGAGAAACACTGTAAAGGGAAGGGGAAGGACAAAAACTGAAGCTGAAAAAGCAAAAGAAAGACTTGAGTCCAAAACAGAGAAGGCCAAAGAATTAACGGAAAAGGAACAAGAATAAGTTTCGTAAATCAATAAATAGAGTTATAAGAGCATTGTGCTTCTAATATAAAGAATATCTATTTTACTCGACAGTCATAAGTTTACATTAGGCAACTTTCCTGTCAACACCTTTATTCTTGCGTGATTTTTGTTTCTGCTGAATTAATTGTGTTATCCAGTCTTTGGCGAAACCGTATAAATTGTTTTTGAGTATATTGGCCAGAGCGGTTCGTGTTACAAATTCCGAGGGGGCATTGAATGAAACTGTTCTCAGCCAGCAGTTGGCTTTAGTTTTAACTTCTTCTGGAAATTGTTTTGCAATAAGTTGCAACATCCCAAGTACGAGTAGTTGGACATTAACAAATTTTTCGATCGCGGCAAGGGTATTATTTGTTTGCGTTGGGTTAGTCGAATTTTGTTCTTGATCTTTTTGCTTCTTTGGTTTGCGAGAGGCCCGG
>JAVVFI010000438.1:0-4141 GCA_032250555.1 Sedimentisphaerales bacterium | reverse complement strand
TCTTCGTATGTTTCGAATCCCAACTTTTGTCTGCTCACCGGCCTGTTTGGCCTGCTGAACAAGCTGTTTTCTTCTTTCTCCGCTAAGTGCCGGGATATTAAGCCTGATTACTTTGCCATCCACAATAGGTGCGATGCTGAGGTCGCTGGCTTTGATTGCCTTTTCAATTTCTTTGATCGAAGCAGGATCGAAAGGCTTAATTACAATCATATCGACCTGTGGGGCCGCAAGCGTTGCCATCTGTTTCAATGGCGTCGGCGTTCCATAGAAGTCGGCCTTTATGTTTTCAACCAGTCCGGTAGAAGCCATTCCGCTGCGAACGGATTTCAGCTCATCATGGAGCACTTCTACGGCTTTTTTCATTTTGGATTCGCTGTCAGAGATTATCTCATTAACGGACATCTTCTTTCCTCACTTGGTATTTCAATTCGCTATTGTTGCATCATTATTTTAGTGCCGACCGGCTCGCCGCAAATTGCTTTTGTTATATTACCCTTCTCGAAAATATTCAAAACTATTATCGGAATATTGTTATCACGGCATAGAGTTATTGCCGAATGGTCCATCACTCTAAGTTTCTTCTCCAGCACCTGGTCGTAAGTCAATTGTTCGAAAAGTTGAGCATCTGGATTCTTCTCGGGGTCATCACTGTAAACACCCTGGACCTTCGTCGCTTTTATGAGCAGACCAACATCAAGCTCCGAAGCCCTCAAAGCAGCACAAGTATCGGTAGTAAAAAAGGGATTTCCCGTTCCGCCGGCCAGTATCGCAACTCTTCCGCGTTCAAGGTGCCGAAAGGCCCTTCTGCGAATAAAACTCTCACACATTGCGGGAACCTCTATTGCACTGAGGACCCTCGTTGGCTGACCAAGTTTCTCAAGCGTCTCCTGCAGCGCACAGGCATTAATAATGGTTGCCAACATCCCCATATAATCCGCGGTATTTCGAGGGATGTGACTGGCCTGCGAGAAAGTCTCCCCCCTAAGGAAATTACCGGCGCCAACTACGACGGCAACCTGAGGACCATTTTTGCAAATCTGTGATATTCTCTCGGCAATTGACTCAAGTGAAGGGCCGTCAATCCCGAATTCCCCTGGCCGACAAAAACTCTGGCCGGAAAGCTTCAGCAATATGCGGCTATATTTGCTCGCTGCCATTTATTCCTTATCTCCCGTCTGGACAGAAGCGGACTTGCGAGTTTCGTCGTGCACATCCTGTATCACGGCTCACAAAGGACGTTTCTTAACCAACCTCAAATCGGACACATCTTTTTATTGTAGCCTCGCCACCGGCCTGTTTGGCAGCATCGGCAAGAACCTCTGCAACCGACTTGCTGTCGTCTTTAACGAAAGGCTGGTCGAGAAGACAATTCTCGGCAAAGAACTTCCTCATCTTGCCTTCGACGATTTTTTCTATGATATTGGCCGGTTTATTTTTAACCTGTTCGGCAAAAATACTTTTTTCACGCTCGATAACCTCAGAGTCAATCTCGTCCTTATTTAATGCCAGCGGTTTGGTCGCGGTAATGTGCATAGCTATGTCATTGGCCGTCTGCTTTAGCACATCTGCGGCTGCCACATTGTCATCGCTGGTGTCAATTTGAACCATTGTGCCTACTTTGTTGTTGAAGTGTATGTAAGTGCTGATAATCCCCGGGCCGTCAAGCTGATATCTTGCGTAATCCCCAACCTCTGTTTTTTCGCCGGTCTTACTGACGGTTTCGGTTAAAACATCACTGAATTTTTTGTCGTCAACAACGGTCTCAAGGATATTCTCTGCGCCCTGGTCGGCAGAACATGCCAGGGCATAGTCGGTCAATTTTTGCGACATCGCCACAAAATCATCACTCTTGGCCACGAAATCGGTCTCACAGCAAAGCGTTGCAAGAACTGATGTTTTGCCGTCCGGGCTGCTTTTGCAGACAACCAGGCCTTCGGTAGTTTCTCGTTCAGCGCGTTTCGCCAAAGTGGCAAGACCTTTCTTTCTAAGTGAGTCCATAGCCTGATCAATATCACCATCAGCTTCTTGAAGGGCCTTTTTGCAATCCATCATTCCCTGTCCACTCATCTTTCTCAGCTTCATCACCGCTGCTGCTGAAATTTCGGCCATATTAATAACTCCTATTCTTATACTGCTTATATTATGTTAAAGGAAATCTCTCTATTTGGAATTTGACATTTATACTAATGTTAGCCGGTAAAATATCGCCGGCTGAATACTATAAGTTATCTCTCGCAGACTTGTGCCTTGTTACTTTGACTCCTGCTGCTCGGTTTGTACTTGCTGGGAGGCAGTATCCGCGTTCTGAGTTGGTTTTTGCTCGACAATTGGCAACGTCTGAGGTTCTTCTTCGCTGGCACGAGCCAGAACCGGTCTTTTTGAGCGGACGCGTCTGGGCCTTTGAACCGGTTCCTGTCGAGCAGAAACCATTGTTTTTCCAATCGCCACGGCATCGGCCAATTCATTAAGTATCAATTCAATCGCTCTGATAGAATCGTCATTTGCAGGAATAGCCACATCTACTGTATCAGGGTCCGAATCGGTATCGAGAAATCCGACAGTTACAATATTCAGTTTCCTCGCTTCCATCAGAGCAAGATATTCCTTTTTAGCATCGATCACAACAACAACGCCCGGTAAACGAGACATCTTCCGAACACCCTGGAGATTAGCTTTTATCTTTCTCATCTCCCGCTTGAGCCTCGACGCCTGCTTTTTGCTTTCACGGTCAAGGGTCCCATCTTCGACCATAGCTTCCAACTGCTCCAATCTCTGCAGCCGCGAACGTACGGTTCGAAAGTTTGTAAGCATCCCACCAAGCCATCGCTGAGAGACATAATGCATTCCGCACTTCTCGGCGACAGATTCAACGGCTTTTTGAGCCTGTCGTTTCGTGCCTACAAAAACAACGTCTTTTCCGGAAGAGACCACTTCAGCAAGAAGTTTTTTCGCAATCAATAATCCCTTTAAGGTTTTTTTGACATCAATAATATGGATATTTCCGCGTTTTGCAAAAATATATTGGTCCATTTTGGGGTTCCATCGGCTCACACCGTGTCCAAAATGTACCCCTGCATTTATTAGTTTCCGAGCCAGCTCTTTAGCCACAAAAAACCTCCAAACAATCTATCAAAACAAGTCTTATTTGCTGCATACATACAGATAAACCAAATAAATTAATGGAAATTGTAATATATGTCAAGAAATTATATCAAGAATTTTTTATGCGTCGCTGGTTAAATTTTCCAGTCAGCCACTTTACCGATGTCCTGTCGTACCGTCAAACAATAGAAGATGTACTTTGATGTATAGAATTATAAAATGCCTTTTTTGAGGTGTGAACAACCATTTCGGCCGATATAGCAGAGTGTTAAAAAAGCTTATTCACTGAAAAATGCAGACACAAAGCCCCCCCCCCCTCGACAAACATAGGACTTACCGGTGAAATTTCTGAGACAGTTTATTTAAAACCAGACTGTAATAATAATATTCGGATCGGTCTTTTTTGCCTGGATCTCACCTGTAATGATGTTTGTTCGTTTTATGACAACTTCCGGGTTTTCCGCCAGCCATTTGGTGATTTGTTCATCAAGAAAATTTATGGCGCCGGGATGCAGTTTTGTGAAAAAGGTCTTTACGCCCGTTATTCTATCGCTTGAGGTTACTTTTGCTGCCGGCTTTGGTGCTACAGGCTTGGGAACCTCAATCTTTGGCGTTTCCACAGGCTTTGGTATTTCCACAGGACTGCTGCCGCCCAAATCCAGGGGCGCATGTGAAACACCACCTCCTCCGATACTGATATCATCTAAAGGAATAGGTTTGTCGAAGTCTTGGTCAAGCGGAATAGGATCGTCGATATTTTGCCCGCCAAAACCACTGCTGTTGAAATTATCCATAGACTGTTCCCCTTAAATATAAAAAACATTTCTCCTAATGGTATATGGGAATTGAACGACTGGCCGCTAAATGAAAAACGGCATATGTAGCCGGATATCTCATTTGTCTTATATGCTTAAGTCTTTTTAGGTTTTAGGTTTTGCGTTTTCTTCCTTGGCTTTTGCCTTTTCCGCCTCAATCTCTTTTTGTGCTTTTTCGGCCGCCTTGGCCTTTGCTTCAGCCTCTGTCATAAGTTTTTTTGCTT
>JAVVFI010000437.1:0-4166 GCA_032250555.1 Sedimentisphaerales bacterium | reverse complement strand
TAATTATAGAGGGAGTCTTTTGGAATTTACCCTCGATTGGTGCTCACCTGCTTTCCTGTCGGGGGCCCTCAGTTAAGGAGTTCTGAATATGGATCATTCGGATTTAGAGTTTATTCACTTTGTGCCTTTGCTCCTCTGCCACTTTGCCCCAACCGGCCAAACCCTCTACAAATGTAGAGAACTCTCTACAAATCACACCTTTTTATGCAAAACAAAGCCAATTTTGGGAATGACGAAATGAACATAAACACTACTGTAACAATGAATTACGTAATTTTAAGTCGCAGGCTCAGGCGAAAAAACAAACCCAATTCAAAGCCAATAAAGCCAAAAACAAACCCAATTAAAGCCAAAACAAACCCAATTCAAACCCAATTTCAAAGGCAAAAGTTATTGCAGAGCTTCCCTCGAGTCGCTATTGTTAAGAGTCAATTTATCCGATACGAGCGTCGGGCATTTATAATATAGGTTCAGAATTAAAGGAGTTGTGAAGTGAAAGTATTCAGGTCACCTGATAATCCGATAATTAAAACAGAAGATGTGAAGCCCTCCAGAGGTGACTTTGAAGTTATCGGAGTCTTTAACGCCGGCGTTACTCGTTATAAAGAAGAGGTAGTTTTACTCCTCCGCGTAGCTGAAAGGCCAATTAACCAAAATCAGGATATTGTGCAAACCGCCGTTTTCGATATAAATAGAGGTCAGCTTGTCATAAAAGATTTCTCAAAAAATGACCCGGAAATTGATTTTTCAGATCCAAGGTTAATAATAACTCCCGAGGGAACATATTTGACGTCTATTTCTCATCTAAGGCTGGCGCGAAGCAAAGACGGAATCAGCTTTGAGATTGAAGACCACCCGGCTATTAAACCTGAAAATAACTATGAGACTTTTGGTCTTGAAGATCCAAGAATCAGCCTTATCGATGGTAGATATTACATAAATTACGTTGGAGTCGGCAGTTTCGGAGTAACAACATGCCTTGCATCCACCATGGATTTTAACTCTTTCGAGCGTCACGGCATCATTTTCTGCCCCGATAATAAAGACGTGGTGATTTTCCCCGAAAAAGTTGAAGGCAAATATTATGCTCTGCACAGGCCGGTCTCACCATTATTCGGAAAACAGGAAATCTGGATTTCAGAATCACCCGACCTGTATTGCTGGGGAAACCATCGTTGTCTGATGGGGCCTCGCCCAGGCTGCTGGGACGAACTAAAGATCGGCGCCAGCGCCGTGCCTTTCAGGATTGAGCAGGGCTGGTTGGAGGTTTATCACGGAGTAGATCAGAATAACCGTTATTGTCTTGGTGCGATATTGCTGGACAGTAAGGAGCCATGGAAGGTTATATCAAGGACAAAAAGACCGATTTTTGAACCGGAAGCCGACTACGAAATTAATGGTTTTTTCGGAAATGTGGTATTTAGCTGCGGTCTGCTCTTTGAAGATAATAAGCTCAAGATTTATTACGGTGCGGCTGATACTGTTATCTGCTTTGCAGAGCTTTCACTGGAAGAAACTATGAAAGCCTTGAAATTATAGCCTGATTATTTAACAAATTAAAAAAAGTACTCCTTTTGGCCATGATTTATCGGAACCTCCTTATTTGATAGGGCCAAAAAGACTTATTAAAACCTTCATCCACCCAACATAATAACATTTTTTCAAGCATTAGATATTTCAAGCTGCCTTTATGCCGATAAATAAAAAAAGGGTCTAAGACCAAAATCACCAAAAAGAGGAGAAGCTAATGATAACTAAGAAGAATTTATTAGCTGCCGCAGCAGTCGTCTTATGCTGCATAACAGTGATCTGGTTTTCTACAATAACCAAAGGTAGTCCTACAACGTATGAGGTACGACCAAGAATCTCCCTGCCCGAGTACAAAACCGATACCGTCCATGCTATCGACGCCTATGAGCAATTGATGGAGCGGTACATGAATCTGACAGAAAGGAATTCGAGAAGGATTGGTTCGGATCTTAAAGAAGTTATAAAAAGATTAGATTCCATTAATTATAAATTAACAGAGCTATCACTGCGAATTGCAAAGATAGAAAAGACATTCGGTATAGAAGAATATGAATCACAGGCGAAGAAGAAACCTCGGCCTAAAGTTCCTGACAACAAAGTACCCAAAGAGCCTTTGCCAATTTGGTGAAACAGATTTCCCGGAAAGGAAATATCAAATGCTTAAAGTCGAAGATGTTATGACAAGAGATGTAATTACGGTAAAACAAGATACTCCAATCTATGAAGCAATGGTAATTATGAGAAAAAATAATATTACCGGAATGCCGGTCATCGACGACGATATGAATTTAGTTGGGGTAATTACAGAAAAAGATGTGCTTAGGCTGTTTGGCGGTAACGAAGACAAAAACAATACAACTGTCGGTTCCTTTATGACACGACCTGCGGTTTCTTACAGGGGGGACGAAAGTTTACAGAGTGTTTGTGATTTCATGCTAGTTAATTACTTCAGAAGAGTTCCGGTAGTATCGAAAAAAGGTAAGCTGATAGGCATTATCAGCAGACCGGATATAATTGACTATATTATAGAACAAAGAAATCAAAACGACCAGACGCTTTTGAAAATAAGCAATGCTTCATAATCTGCTGAAAGTTAAAAAAGCTTAATGTTATAAAGCAAACCATCTGAAGTAATTCTGCGCCCTTTTCAGCTCAATAAATAACCTATATTCCACTCCAATTGTCACTTTAAGTACCACTGCCTTTTGGCCGATATATAAAACGCATCAATTTTGCGGGGTAATACAGGAGAGACATTTTCACTTTAGAATCCCATGATACAGGATTGTATTTGAACAAAAGCAGTAGAATGAAAAGGTTATCGATGATCGAAAACCGGCCTATGATGTTACTGGACGAGCCTGGCGAGATTAATAACAATTACGGCGATGGCCTAAAGACTATCAGCTTTGAACTCGATATTATTGGCCAGTCAACATATTTTAGTATTTGCGTTGCACAGAAACAAGCAAAACTGTCCGATATAACTCCATTGGCACGGATGCTTTCGACTAAAGTGGCAATGATGGTGCTGGACAAACTTCAAAGTAACGGCGAATTTGTTCCCTGCCGTAAAGGATGCTCAGCTTGCTGCAATTACCTAATACCATTGTCGGTTCCCGAGGCTTTCTGTCTCAGAGAAGAGATACGAGCCATGCCGACTGAGCAAAGTATAGCTGTATCACAATCATTTCTTGACACAGCTAAAATAATCCTTAACGAAAAGCCCAAAATATTCGAGATAAACGAATCAGAGACAAACTGCCAAATACAAATTAATGATTTGAGCAAATGGTACGCATCTCTCAAACTGGCTTGTCCATTTTTATCTAATAATTTGTGCACTTCATACGAGCACAGACCAATAGCTTGCCGTGAATACATAGTAACAGGTTCTGCGCTATTATGTGAAGATGAATGGTCGGATGAATCACAAATAGTTCAAATGCCAATAAGTATTCTTGACTGCCTTGGTCACTTAGCCGCGGAGTTAGAGCAGTCAGATATCGAGGCAGTGATGCTTCCATTGGCATTGCCATGGGTGCAAGAGAATCTCGAACGCGGCGAACGGACATGGCCTGCCGTGGCTATGGTCGAATGTTTTGTTGAGATTCTGCAGGCGCTCAATATAGAACAATCAAAAAAACCAACAATAAAAAAGCCTCAGCTCTGCACTACGTATTGATGCCTTTATATTAGACCTGCACTCCATGCAAGGTTCTATCAATTAACAAACTAACAGAAGCCTGCTATATCAACTTTTCGATTTTAATTGCCAAATAAATAATGACCTATGGTGCCAATGGATACAAGCGAATATCATCGAAGTACATCATACCTGAGCCGCCGGCAACGGGATTAGCCCTGTCACCAAGGCCAAGAGTAATCGAGCTGACACTGGTGAGGCTCACGCCCTGGTCGGCGAATGCCTGGAGGTCGATATTCCACTGGGTCCAGGAAATTTTGGTTGCCGCATTGGGATCATCATTATTGACAACAGCACTGTCATTTAGAGCAACATACATATTTTCAGCAGCATTACCTGCATTACCTCGGTACCAGATTGTAAGCGTATTGACACCGTTGACAGTCCAGTCTCGATTGGAAGTGAGTGTCAAAGTCGGCTCGGATTTTCC
>JAVVFI010000436.1:0-4173 GCA_032250555.1 Sedimentisphaerales bacterium | reverse complement strand
ATAGAGGATAAACATTCACTCACCCAGCCAGGAGAACCGGCATCACGAATTCCTCCAACGCCGATGCAGGTTAAGCGCACTCTGGATGAGGCACTGATAGATGCAAAGGTACAGTTTTTGTATGGCTGTTATGCAACAGATGTCCTTTTTGATGATGATGGCAAAGTTGCCGGCATTATCATGGCCAACCGTTCAGGACGACAGGCGGTCAAAGCCAAGATTGTTATCGACGCAACCTCCAGGTCAAGCGCGGCAAGAATGGCCGGAGCAGCATTTAAGCCATACCCGTCAGGTTTGCACACATTTAAACGCATAGTTGTCGGCGGTGGCCTGCGAACCGACAAAGACATTCAGTCACAAAATAAACCATCACCGATATCACCTGAAAGCGGCTTGGAATATACCGCCATCGAATACACCCTCAAAATACCAATGAAGGACGGCTCTTTTGATTCTTTTGCCGAAGCCGAGCAATTCGCCCGCGACAAAACCTGGCATCCCAGTCAGCAAGATGCTTCCGAAACGCTTTTTCAGGTTCCGCCTGACCCGATGAAAGGTAAAAAGACTCTGTCCGAATCCTGGCCTGGCGCAGATAAAGTAGAACTTGACGCCTTCCGGCCTGAAGGTCTTAACAATCTGTTTGTTATCGGTGGCTGTGCTGATGTACCGAGAAACGCCGCCCAGAAGCTCCTGCGGCCATTGGAGTTAATGAAATTAGGTAGCCGAATTGGTGCCGCAGCAGCATTACAAGCAAAGAATATAGCCAAAGCAGATAACGTCAAAATACCAGGCAGGCCGATTTCCGGTTTCAATTCAGGAGATATTAGAGAGAATTTGAATGGAATACAACGGACGCTAAACGCCCCTTCGAAAATTCATGCAGACGAGCAGGCTGTTCCAGTCCTAAAAGAAGTGGACGTAGTTATTGTTGGAGGAGGTACCGGCGGAGCACCAGCAGGGATTTCCGCAGCACGCCAGGGAGCTAAGACACTCGTATTAGAATATCTACACGGACTCGGTGGAGTGGGAACAACGGGCTTTATCAGCAAATACTACTACGGCAATATCACGGGTTTTACAAAGGAAATGGATGAAGGTATATCCGGCTTCGTGGGCAATGGAAAGCATAAAGATGGTGGATGGAATATCGTCTTGAAAAAAGAATGGTACCGCCGCAAGTTACGTCAGGCCGGTGGGGAACTATGGTTCGGCGTACTTGGCTGCGGAGCGTTCGTTAGAGATGGTCATGTCAAAGGTGTAGTTGTTGCCACACCCGAAGGACGAGGTGTGGTACTTGCGAAAGTAGTTATCGACTCGACCGGTAATGCCGACATTGCCGCTGCTGCCGGAGCACAATGCGAGTTTACCAGCGGCCGGGAAGTTGCCGTCCAGGGGGCCGGACTTCCAGGCCATAAGTTAGGCGCAGGTTATACCAATACCGACTGGACTTTTATCGATGACACAGACGTTGTAGATGTCTGGCGTGCATTTGTTGTCGCAAAGAAAAAATTCAAAGATGTCTACGACCTCGGGCAGTTGCCGGACACAAGGGAAAGACGCCGGATTGTGGGTGAGTTTGTGATGTCACCGCTCGATATCTCCAATAATAGAGCTTATCCCGATACTATCACAATTGCCAGGAGTAATTTCGATACACATGGATTCACTATACACCCGGTGTTCATGTTGAAACCTCCCGATAGAAAAGCAATACTCGTAAACGTACCGTATCGCTGTCTGCTCCCCAAAGGCATGGATGGCATTTTAGTTACAGGCCTTGGCGTCAGTGCCCACCGAGATGCAATGCCCGTCATACGTATGCAGCCGGACATTCAAAATCAGGGCTACGCTGCAGGTATGGCGGCGGCAATGGCGACAAAGAGCGGCAAAGGTCTTAGAGGGATTGACATAAAAGCACTCCAGAAACAGCTTGTAGAGATAGGTATTCTGCCTGAGGAAGTATTGCAGATAGAAAAAGATTCGTACCCGATGCCAAAAGAAAAGATTGAACAGGCAGTTCAGAGTCTTGTCAATGACTTCGACGGTCTGGAGATAGTCCTTGCGAACCTGAAGCAAACAATGCCCCTATTGAAAAAAGCATATGAGGTTGCCGATAATGAAAAAGCAAAGCTTAAATATGCACATGTCCTCGGTATGTTGGGAAATTCATACGGCTCCGATACTCTTATCGAGGCGGTAAAATCCACATCATGGGACAAGGGATGGAATTACACCGGTATGGGACAATTTGGGACCAGTTTAAGTGATCTCGACAGTCTTATTATTGCTTTGGGCCGAACTCGCGATAAGCAGGGATTAAAAACAATCCTTGACAAAGTAGAACAGCTCGACGCCAATACTGAATTTTCCCATTATCGCGCCGTGGCGATAGCACTGGAGACTCTGAATCATCCTGATGCTGCCGAGCCTTTAGCGAAACTTCTCAAAAAGCCCGGAATGACTGGACATGCTTTTATGGATATTAATACAGCGGAGAATCGGACACCTTCGAATCCTGTGGATACTTTAACACGAAACTGGTCCTTGCGGGAATTGATTCTGGCTAGGGCATTATACCGCTGCGGCGATTATAAAGACATTGGCAAAAATATCCTGAAGGAATACGCCAATGATCTCCGCGGCCATTACGCTCGCCACGCTCGTGAGATACTTCAGGAACAAGAATAAACAAGAACAAAAGATGTAAAAAGAAATTATAGGAGAATAAAATGTCCGGAAAATATCGTTTTTCATTTGGTCCGTGGAATATACACGAAGGCGGAGATCCATTCGGCCCCAAAGTCAGGAATAGCATTGAGTTCGGCAAAAAATTAAAAATGTTTAAGGAACTCGGCTTTGACGGCGTCCAGTTTCACGATGACGACGCAGTACCTGATATGGACAATCTAAGCTTTGTTGAAATTACCAATAAGGCAAAAGAGGTACATTCCATGCTTGAAGGAGAAGGCCTTTCAGCGGAATTTATCGCGCCTCGGCTATGGGAGCATGAGCAAACAATCGACGGGGCTTATACCTCGAACGACCCGGCCGCCAGGCAGTATGCCAAAGACAGGAGCCGGCGGACGATTGATATCGCCAATGCCCTTGACACGAAACTGATCGTTCTCTGGCTTGCCCGCGAAGGAACATATATCCGTGAAGCAAAGGACAGCAGGCTGGCCGTTGAGAGAATTGTCGAGGCCATCAACGACATGTTAGCCTATAATTCTGAAATTGAAATTGCGATTGAGCCAAAGCCGAACGAGCCGATGGACCAGGCCTATATACCGACAACGGGACACGCCATTGCAGTGAGCTATCTTACCAGCGATCCGGATCGCGTCGGCGTTAACATCGAAAGCGCTCATGCAATTCTTGCAGGCCTTGACCCGTCGGATGAAATGGGCTTTGCCCTCGCTTACGATAAGCTGCTTACTGTTCATCTCAATGACCAGAACGGCCTGAAATTCGATGAGGACAAATCCTTCGGCTCCGTCGATTTGCGAAGGGCATTCAATCAGGTGCGCATACTCGACCAATACGACTACGGAACTAGCGGCGAATTTGTGGGACTGGACGTCAAAGCTATGCGTACCCAGAAACCGGATGTCGCCACAAAGCATTTGTCTAACAGTAGAGAGATTTTCCTGGCTCTTGTAAAACTCGTTCAAAAGCTCGACAAAATCAAGGTTGACAAATTGATAGCTGAGCGGGATTACGAAGAATTAGATTTATTGATAATGAACCACTTGATGGGCATATAAGACAACCCTGAACTTTCAGAAAGTGTAGCCATGACAAATAATAAAACGATTTTGAGTATAGGTGCTCATCCCGACGACGCGGAGTTTTTCTGTACAGGAACGCTGGCATTGCTTGAGAAAAAAGGCTGGCAGATTCACATCGCGACAATGACGCCCGGAGACGGCGGCACAGTTCAATACAGCCGGGAAGAAATAAGCAGAATCCGCCGGGCTGAAGCCGCTAAATCAGCCGGCATTTTAAACGGCAGTTACCATTGCCTCGAAAGCAGCGATATATTCATCATGTATGACAGACCGGCACTGCTAAAAGCCATTGAGCTTGTACGAAAAGTTCGCCCTGCTATCGTACTTACGACGAGCCCGACCGAT
Source organism: Sedimentisphaerales bacterium (assembly GCA_032250555.1). Classification (GTDB taxonomy): domain Bacteria; phylum Planctomycetota; class Phycisphaerae; order Sedimentisphaerales; family Anaerobacaceae; genus NIOZ-UU13. The sequence goes on along the minus strand of JAVVFI010000436.1, from coordinate 40 downwards.
TATATGGTTGACCATGAAATGGCAAGCAAACTTGCACAGA
>JAVVFI010000435.1:0-4186 GCA_032250555.1 Sedimentisphaerales bacterium | reverse complement strand
CTGCAAACAGCACAACATAAATATCATCCACGCCCACCTGCAGAAATCGATAATAAGCTGCCTGCTCGCAGGTTTCTTCTGTAATGCCAAAATAATAATCCACGAACACGGCCCGATCTTCCGCCGCGGTATTGGTTGTATCTACCGCCTCCTTCTGAAACTGCTGTCCAAAAAAGCTTCCGCCGCAATAGCAAATTCACAGGCGGCAATGACCGCCCTGAAACAAACGGCCGGTTTCACCGAACAATCCACCTACGTAGTACCAAATTTCGTTGACTCTGCCCGCTTCGACCATACACTTTATAACCGCCAGAAATCAAGAGACACACTCGGAGTCGCCCAGGACAAAAAAGTCGTAGGTTTCCTCGGAAGACTCGATAACTGCAAAGGCATAGATTTACTAATCGAAGCCGCAGCGATTCTTTGTAAAAAAGACCCGCAGTACCATTTTATTATTGTCGGCCATGGAGTACAAAGAAACCACCTTGAGCAGCTCGTCCTTCAACTGGGCCTGAAAGAAAACGTCACCTTCACTGGATTGTCCAAAAATCCTGCCGAAGTTATAAGCGCTTTCGACATCGCCGTTGTCCCCAGCAGACGCGAGGCCTTCGGTATAGCCGCCGTCGAATTTATGCGAATGAAAATACCCGTTATAGCCTCTCCGGTCGGAGGTCTGGTCGAAGTAGTACTGCATAATAAAACCGGAATCCTCCTGGATAAACTCAGCCCAGATAATATCGCTCAGGCCGTCAGCTCCCTCATGCAGGATAATTCCTTACGCAAAACTCTGGCCCAAAACGCCGAGCTTTTCTCCCGTAAATTCGACGGCGCCGAACAACTAAAACAAATAACCGAAATATATGAAAATTTAAGCTCGAAAACCTGATTATGCGCGATGAGGAGCAAGTAAAATTCAATAAAGAAGTCCACGACGGAATCAGCGGCAAGTACGACTGCCTGCACAACGAAATATTCAATACCATTGAGCAGCAGCGATTGGGAAGGGCTTTAAGCGCAGCGATTAAGGCGGTGACAACCGACTCAAAACCTCTATCCGCCCTCGACTATGGATGCGGCTCCGGAAATCTCACCCGCCACCTGATAGAAGCCGGCGTTAATACAGTCTCGGCGGACGTCTCCGAAGGCTTCCTGAATTTGATTGAACGAAACTTCTCACACACCGGCCTATCTAAAACTCAAAAGATTAACGGAAAAGATTTATCCGGTATCGAAACCGCACAGTTCGACCTGGTCGTAACTTATTCCGTATTGCACCATGTTCCTGATTACATGAAGATTGTAAAAGAAATGTGCAGAGTATTGAAACCCGGCGGAGTACTTTATATCGACCACGAAGTCAACGAATCTTACTACCAAAAACCAGAACAATACCTCGAGTTCCTGAAAAAAGCCCGGCCGATAATAAATCTAAAACGATATCTCCGCCTGCTCTTCGACATAAAAGGTTATAAACACGTAGTCAGACGCCTCATAAATCCCCGATATAAAAGAGAAGGCGATATTCATGTCTGGCCCGATGACCACATAGAATGGGACAAAATTGAGCAGCTTGTAACCGCCGAAGGCCTTGAAATTGTCCTGAAAGAAGATTATCTGCTTTACAAAAGCGGCTACGACGTCGATGTATATAACGAATATAAAGATAAATGCGCAGACGAGCGACTGTTAATAGCAAGAAAACAATGATTGTTTTCCCGCTTGTGTTTATATCGAACGAAGGAATCGAAATATGACAAAAGAGAATAAAGAACCGGACACCTTTTTCGACCATTTCAGCCGGGGCGACAAACCTACAAAAACCGGCATGAAGCTGGTCAAAGCCCTGGCTCGAAGAATCTTCCGATATACTCAGATCGCTCCCGGCAGCAGCATCCTGGAGATAGGTCCCGGCCGGGGTGACTTCGCCGATATCTGTCTTGAAAAAGGCCTCGAATATTATGCAGTCGAGCCTAATGAACAAATGGCCGAATCTCTTGAAAAAAGAGGCGCCAATGTTATTCGCGCAATGGTCCCGCCCCTGCCCGCTATAGGTAAAAAATTCGACGCCGTGGTCATGCTCGCCGTCATGGAGCACATGAACAGTATGCAGGACGCCTTGCAGATAAGCCGGCAGATAAAAGATGTGCTAAAACCAAAAGGGAAATTCGTAATATGCTCACCGGACTATCTGAACTGGCGTTTGAATTTCTTTAATTGCGATTTCTCCCATAACTATGTCACTACCCGCCGCAGACTAAAACAGCTCCTGATAAATGCCGGCTTCGAAAATATAAAAAGCTGCCATCTTAGCGGCCCTTTCTCAGGATATATTTGTTTCCTGATCACAGGCATAGTTTCCCGGCTGCCCTTCGGATTACTCAACGCAATATTCGCAGACAGTAAACTTTGCTATAAGCTGTATAAAATGCAGCTGACCTTTTTAAGAAAGGTGCTGATCCTCGGCGAAAAACCCGTCTAATCCAAAACAATATGACTGCCGCCTCCAAAAAACTAATCAAATTCCTAATAAGAATTATCATCACTGCCGGCTTGCTGATATGGGTCTTCAGCCAGATTGACTTCGAGCAGTTCCTAAAAACTGTCAAATCTGCAAAGTGGCAGTTCCTGGTAGCCGTCTGGATTTTTACCGTAATACTTTTCTGGATTCGCTCGATAAAGATGCGTCTCATTCTGAAAAAACAAGATTGCCTCATTTCCACAAACACAATATTCGGAGCAACAGCTGTAACCTGCCTTTATGGTTTGATTTTACCTGGGATATTGAGCACCGGCGTAAAGTGGTATATACTCAAAAAAGGTACGGGAAAATCAAGTAACGTTCTTTGCAGTATGATATACAACCAGTGGTTAATAATGACCATAATGATGGTATTCGGACTTGCCGCCTTAATGTTCACAAATCCCGCCTCACTGTCCATATCCAGTTCAGCAAATCAGCAGCTTGTCCCTGTTGTCTGCGGAATAATACTCATCGCTGTAATTGCCGTTTCTTTATTGCTCTTGAACAGCCGAACCGGCGGCAAAATCACAAAAACTATCGCAGCCCTGCTAAAACCGTTGCCTGAAAAAATACGACAAAAAGGCCTGGAGATGCTTGCCCAAATCACAACCTTCCAGTCCGCCGGCGCCGGATTTCATCTGAAGATTACAGCAATTTCAATTATCGATACTCTCATCGGAGGAGTCATCATATATATGCTTTCCGCCCGGGCCGCAAATGTAAACGCGCCGGTAAGTACATTCGTCTGGCTGTGCGCATTGATATACATCTTGGGAAGACTCCCGGTATCAATAGCTAATCTCGGCGTAAGAGAGGCAATGTTGGTCGTACTGCTGGCGCCGTACGGTGTGGAAAAACCCCAGGCACTGCTGATGTCGATGATATTGTTCTCCGCTCTAATCGTTATGGCTGTTATCGGCGCAGGATATCAAATCTTCTGGTCCGTAACTGCAAAAAAATCCCATCCACCTATCAATAACGCATAGGAAACCTGCCGCAAAGTTGTTTCACTTTACCCCTTACATCGTCCCGCAGGGATTTGTCTATCTCGTACTCGCTGTCCGACTTCACCTTCACCTTTTTCAGCACCACATCTATCAACTCAGATATACTGTCTATTTCTTGTTCACCCATCCCGTTCCTTGTTACGATAGGTGTACCCAATCTGATACCGCTGGTAATGAAAACCGGTTTCTTATCGTAAGGCAGCAGCATCGCATCGACCGTTATACCGCAATCTTCGAGGCTTCTCTGTGCGATAGTACCTGTCAAAACTTCTCTTAAACTCCCAACATTTATCAGCACCATATGATTGTCTGTTCCCCCGGTCAGCACGTCATATCCTGAACCAGACAAATTACCTGCTAGTCTTTTCGCATTTTCTATAACTTTGAATTGCCTGGCTTTATATTCATCGGACAAAGTTTCCTTGAAGAAAACCGCTTTAGCCGCCATATTATTAAAATATGGCGTCCCCTGTACACCCGGAAACGTCGCGGCCTCAATACATTTCCATAACGGCATGTCACTGTCAGAATACTTCATTGGTAAATCATAGTCCTTACCCATCAATATAAGACCGCCCCTCGGACCGCCCGCCTTATAAGTGCTTGTAGTGGTAAAATGAGCATAATCCACACAAGACGGATGTGCCCCGGCCATCAC
>JAVVFI010000434.1:0-4198 GCA_032250555.1 Sedimentisphaerales bacterium | reverse complement strand
GCCAGAATACAGCTTTGCGGGGCAACGATTTTTTACCTCTGAGCAGTGGTACGATGCTTACACCGTCGATGTGCTGTTTTAGTTTGGGCGGAAGAGATGCCATCTCAAGCATCGTTGGGTAGAAGTCCGTGCTGATTACAGTTTCACTGCATACGCTGCCTGGCCTGGTTACGCCGGGCCATCTTATCATCATCGGCACGCGTATTCCTCCTTCGTACAGCCATCCTTTGCCCCCCCGCAGCGGCAGGTTCGATGTTGGGTGGCCTTCGGAAGTGCTCAATCCACCGTTATCCGACATAAACATGACCACAGTGTCGTTTGTAAGGTTCAACTGATCCAAGGCGTTTAAGACTTTGCCTACCGCCTGATCCATCGCTTCTATCATACCGGCGTACACGGCGTGGTTCTGGACTAATCGAACTTTTCTTGCTCTCTCTTTGCCCCATGCGGAAGCAGGAGCGGTTTTTGCTTTTTCCTCGTACTTACTCTTTAGGTCGGGTCTGGCCATTAGCGGAGTATGGACCGAGTAAAACGAAAGATATGCAAGAAATGGTTCGTTTCGATGGTCTTTAATAAACGCGGCAGTTTCTGATGCCAGCCTGTCAGGCAGATGCTCGCCGTCGGGGCCGTCTTCAAGACGTGGATTACCATAGGGTGAGAAGTATCTTTTACCACCGTAAGGTCCGCCTCTATCGATGCCGCCTTTGTTGATGTCAAAGCCCTGATCCTCAGGCCAGAAGCCTTCCTTTCCGAGGTGCCATTTACCCGCGAAGAAGGTCGTATAGCCGGCTTCTTTCAGTGTCTCGGCAATAGTTACTTCGGCAAGCGGCATTTCGTCGAGGTATTGGGCGGGATTCAATTTTCCCCGGCGTCCGCCTTTGAGATAATCTGTAAGGTTCAGCCTCGCAGGATACTTACCCGACATTATACTTGCCCGTGTGGGTGAGCAGACTGGACAGGCGGCGTATGCGTTAGTGAATCGCATACTGCTTTTTGCAAGTTTATCAATGTTGGGAGTTTCGTAAAAACTGCTGCCGTAACAGACAAGGTCTTTCCAGCCCAAATCGTCAACGAGGAAAAAAACGAAATTAGGTTTTTTCTCAGGCTGTGGAGTTGTTACGTTACATGATGGAACAAGCATCGAAGCTGCTCCCACTCCCACCATTTTCAGAAAGTTGCGTCTGTTAAGATATGTATCTGTCACAATCATTGCCTCTCAAATAATTTTGCGGGATTTTATATGTGGACAATTATGTTAATTTTTGGCAGTTTTGTCAAACAGCTTCTGAAGAGAAATCACTGAATCAATTCGGCCATGCCAGTGGAAATGTCTCAGCGCGGGGGTGGGCATCAACGTGACCGTCCAGAAAAGCACAGTTGCCTTTGCCTCCCAATGGGTCCTGGGACGGTGCGTAATGAAAACCTCCAATGACGTCCCAGAATGCTCCGACGCCTTCCGGGCCTGGTTGAATGAGCCTGTAGCTTCCGGTTTGGTTTAACCAGCCTTGTATCATGGAGTCATCGCCTGGAATCATGTACGTATCATTCAGGCCGGAAACGTTATACCTGGTATCTACCAATGCACTTTCCTCAGTGAAGGAAAATGTTTCCGCAAGGTGCTTAACATCAGAGATCTTTTTTACGGCCGAATTCTTGACGCCGGTGTTTGTACTACCCAGATACGCGTTCATAGTATAATTATACCAAGGCTTATAGTTGTTGAGGTTGCCGGCATCAGCTTGATAAAAATGATCCTGAGAAGCTCTTACAGCTATGCGTTTAAAAGTCGGGCAGATGAAGGCTTTAACATTTTGTAAATAGGGGAAGAAATTGCTTGCATATTCCGGATGTTCTCTGAGGTACAGATCACCATTGCACCAGCGAAGGTGGATAGGGCTGGCGAGTCCGGCTTCCACCGGATAGGCTGCTGTCTGAGTAAAGTAACAACTTTCCGGCCTGCAAAATCTGTCATCATTGTCATCTGCATACATTTGTATCGCGAGCGTATAATTCTTTAGGTTCGATTTACAAACTATTCGCTGTCCCTGTTCTCTTGCTTTATTAAGAGCGGGCATGAGGATTGCCATAAGCACGGCAATAATGGCAATTACGACCAACAGTTCAATTAGTGTGAATCCTTTTTTTCGCATCATAATAATTCCTCACTAAATATTTTATTTGCGGCCGGATGCTCATTGAAATCATCAAGTAGGCACTATTATTTTACTTCTTGAGTTATGTTTTTGCAAGCAATAAGAGGCAAATCTCAATGTGTACCGGCGCCGATGCAATACAGGTGTTTATCCGCTCTTATGAAAATCTGACCATTGCTGATAGCCGGTGAGGCGTATGTATTTTCACCCAACTCATTGCGAGCTACGATATCAAGAGTCTCTCCCGGTTTGACGACTGTCATAACACCCTGGTCGGACAAGAAGTACACCAGACCATTTGCTGATACCAGGGAAGCACTATAGTGCCGGCCTAATTTTTCACGCCAGAGACTTTTTCCGGTCTTTGCCTCGAAGCATGTTGCAATTCCGGTGTCAGAGACAATTAAGAAGTACGGACCAAAGACAATCGGACTTGGGACGTACGAACAGTCTTTGTCTTTTTGCCAAAGAATATGGGTATCGGTTACATTGCCATGTCCGTCCGGGCGAATCGCCTGTATAAAATGCTTGGGATAACCGCATGTCATAAAAAGCAGTTCCCCGTTATAGACTATTGATGCAACGTACTGTTCGGTCGGACCATCACTGATCCAGTGCTGCTGGCCTGTGTCGGGATCGTAACTGGCCACGCACATGGTTCCTGAAAGAATCATCTGGTTGCGTCCGTCAATTCGCCGGATAATCGGAGTGCAGTAGCTTCGTGTTTTGTTGGGGCGGGGAGTTTTCCAAATGGTTTTTCCTGTTTTTCTATCCAGGGCGACGAGATACGAGGCCCCATCGTGGTCTCCATTAACGATGAGCTTGTCTTTGTAGATGACAGGACTGGAACAATATCCGTGCATACTTGCAAACTTGCCGGGGTGAACTTCCCAGAGCTTATTACCGTCAAAGTCATAAGCTGCTATGAACATCTTATCAACATCGAGAAAACTGACATACACCCTCTCGCCATCTGTCGCAGGTGTTGATGAAGCATAGCTATTTAGACGATTAATTCGTTCGAGCGGGGCTTCAAGGACGACACGCTGCCAGAGTATTTTGCCGTCTTTGCGGTCCAGGCACAGTAGTATGCGCTGCTTTTGTTCTTCACCGGCGGTTACTACAAAGATATGCCTTTCCCAGACAATCGGTGAAGCATGTCCCTTACCGGGGATGGGTATTTTCCACGTAATATTCTGTGTGTCACTCCATTTGACGGGCACGTTTTTTTCGTGACTTGTTCCGTCTCCCCGCGGACCGCGCCAACCGAGCCAGTTTTCAGCTAAAGCCGCTTCAGATAGACCGGAAATCAGCGTCATTGCCAAACATATCAAGGTAATGATCTTTCGGTTGATAATGTTACCTACTCCTTAAAGTCTGAGTGGTATTTCATCGGGACCAACGGCTTTACAGCTTCAGGCACCGAGAAGGACATCCTTGCCTTTGCCCTGTTGGATCAGGGGAACGTAGCTTTCCAGCGATTGCAGGACGGCCGGATCAGTCAGGTCGATAGTTGTCTTCTTTTCATGTGCCATGTACCCGGCCATAACAAGCATCGTAATCAGCCGGCCATATTCGAAATCGAGCATACCATTTCTTCCCTGTTCAAAAGCTGATAATGCATCCCGCCATTCCGCTATATAACCATACAAGTCCGGCTCGTTATGATGAAGCAGCAAAGCTCCACGGCTGGCCTGTGATTTTTCGAGGGCAAGCTCGCTATCAGCAACGGCAGTGGCAGCGGCGTCGCTGATAAACATACCCGCTGGTGACTGCAGTGAGTTGACGGTGTAGGAATAGCCCGGACCGAAAGCCTCCATGAGGAGTCTCAGGCCGGGTGCGTCATACATCCAGGAGTTTGTCGCTTGTGATATGCTGCAAACTCCGCTCTCGGGATCTTTGAACTCTATGGTGACATTTGAATAATCCTCGGCAGGTGTGGCTTTGTAATCCACGCCTCTTTCTTTGAGATGGTTAATCCATGGTTCTTTGCCCCACTTTAGCAGGGCCATATTGGCGGTAGCTGAAACAGGTGTGAGATAGTC
>JAVVFI010000433.1:0-4222 GCA_032250555.1 Sedimentisphaerales bacterium | reverse complement strand
CTCAAAATGAAGCACGTATATGTGTGTTCTCCCAGCGGCACCTGCAACAACTGCTGTCGGCATCTGGTGATTATGAATTTGAGGATTTGCTCTGTGAGTTTGACGATGTGGATATTTTGACAGCGCAGCCCTCTCATGGATTTAAGACCATAGGACGGATTTCAAACCAACTTGCACGCCGCACCTCATTTGCCTGCCTTAATCCTGGGGTAATAAAGCAGAGGATTGACAGAGATTATGATCTCTTTTTCGCAAAATTCCTCTTACATCGAGATTTATTATCGCTGAACGCCCTCAAGAATTGGAAAGAGCGCTGCCGAACTTCCATATGCTGGCTCGCAGAGGTATGGGTGGACGACGTGACAAAATGGAAAGGTTATGCAAAAATTCTGTCTCAATTTGATTATGTAATTCTCAATTGCTTTGCAAGCGTCAAGCCAATGCAGGATTTGATTAAGCGACCCTGTTTATACGTACCGCCTGGCATCGATGCAATTAAATTCTGCCCCTATCCCTATCCACCCCTACGCCCTGTTGATGTATATTCCATAGGACGTAAATCGAAGGTAACTCATAGAGCTCTTTTAAAGATGGCCGAACAAAATATGATATTTTATATTTATGATACGATCATTCGCAAAGAGACAGATCAGCCGGCAGAACACCGCAGTTTGATTGCAAACATAGCAAAAAGGAGTCGCTATTTCCTGGTAAACCCGGCAAAGATAGATCGACAGTTTGAAACATGCGGGCAAAACGAAATCGGCTTTCGTTATTTTGAAGGGGCCGCCGCCGGTACAGTCATGATTGGAGAGCACCCGGAGACGGAGGTTTTTAGAGAACACTTTGGCTGGACAGACTCTGTAATACATATGCCATTTGACACACCGGACGTCGCCAACATCCTTGCAGACCTTGATTCGGAGCCGGAGCGGATAGCCGAAGCCCGGAAGAACAATATTGTCCAATCACTTCTACGCCATGACTGGGCCTATCGATGGAATACTATTTTGAACTTAGCTGGTCTTAAACCAAATACTGCTCTTACAGAACGATTAGAGTACTTGACTAAGCTGGCTGAAGAAATCAAATCTGATTCTGCCATATCCAATCAGTATAGGGATAGCGATGAAGAACACAACACTTTCCTAAAGACTGGTACATAAAATTTCAAGCAGGCCTTATGTTCTTTCCAGCTTTATTTTCCAAGTGTGCGAAGATATTGCCTGGGATTCTATCAAGGCAACAGGTCGTGTTGATAACAATTATTTATCGCGCCACATATCGATGGTCATGTCTTCGGCTTCGACATACTCGGAGTGCCAGTCGAGAAACAATGCATTGCAGCCTTTCGCATGCCGCGCACGAGCTACTCGTCGTCCGTCGTTTATATGGTGGCTTTCCGAATCCGGCAGATGCGTACGAATAAAAATATCACACCGTATGATTTCAGGGCTGTTTTCATTTTCAATAATGGGACGCCAATCACCATCTTCATTGTCAGCCATATATACTGTTTTAGCTGGTCTCTTGAACACTGAAAGTTTGGTGGGTTCTCCAACACTGCTTCCGGTATCGTCGTCTCTGCTTGAAAAAGTCCAGTCGTTCAGCACGTAACAGACAGTCTGTCTGGAATTGGAAATGTTGTTTAAACCAAAACCGGTTGTTGGAAAGCTCTTGCAGCGGTATATCTTCACACTTTTATAATCGCCTTTATTGTGCTCCTGGCCCACGTAAGGCAGATACTGCATAAACCAAATGGGATTATTACCGGTTGACCCGCGGGGGATGAACCAATCATAATCTTGGGCATAAAGCGAGGCCGCCACCCCGATCTGTCTGAGATTGCTCAGACAAGTTGCACCTTGTGCCTGCTTCTTGACCCTTTGCAATGCTGGCATCAATATCCCCATCAGAAGTGCAATAATAGCGATAACCACCAGCAACTCGATTAACGTAAATCCTCTTCTTTGCCGGTTCATAAGAATTCCTTCCTCAAACAATATGTTCTAATATTATTATATGCTTTATGATCCAAGTGTCAATAAAATTATCCTCTGAAAACATATGTCCACAGAACCTCCAATATCATCATCCTCCCCATTTTTCTCTTGAAAATCCAGCGTTTCAAACATACATTTACCATATGTTTTTCAAAATTAAACAATGATTTAAGGAGGTGTTCGCATATGAAAATGAAATGCTTAATTACGGCAGTGTTTTCGCTCGCTACATTATCAACAGTTTCCGCAAAATCGCTGCCTGTCTATTTCGGAACTTATACGGGTGGCGGCAATTCCAGTAAAGGGATATACCGCAGTATGCTTGATCTCGGAACAGGAAAACTCTCTGATCCGGTCCTAGCCGCAGAGACCAGAAATCCATCGTTTCTCGAGATTCATCCCGACGGGAAGTTTCTGTATGCCGTCAGTGAGTCCGGCGGAGCTGGAAGTGTCAGCGCATATGCTATCGACAGCGACACTGGAGACCTAAAATTCATCAACATACAACCTTCGGGTGGCGCAGGCCCATGTCATGTCAGCATCGACCATGATGGCAAAAACGTGCTCGTCGCCAACTACGGCAGCGGCAGCGCATCAGTGATTCCAATCAAATCAAACGGCAGACTTGGAGAACCTACCGGCTTTGTCCAGCACACTGGTTCCAGTGTGAATCCCCGGCGGCAGAAAGAGCCACATGCACATTCGATAAACGTTAGCCCGGACAATCGTTTTGCCTTTGTCGCCGACCTCGGAATCGACAAAGTCATGATTTACAAGCTGGACACTGAAAAGGGGACAATCGAAAACAACAATCCTCCTTTTGCTAAGGTCAAGCCCGGTGCCGGTCCGCGACATTTTGTTTTCCACCCAAATGGGAAGTACGCTTACGTGATTAACGAGCTCGATTACACAATCACAGCTTTTTCATACAAGCCGTCTTCGGGCACACTGACAGATATCCAGACCATAACGACACTTCCAAACGGATTTGAAGGATCAAATTCATGCGCTGAAGTGCGCGTGCATCCAAACGGAAAGTTTCTCTACGGCTCAAACCGAGGACACGACAGCATCGCGGTCTACCGGATGGATTCGGACAAAGGGACACTTACTTTTGTCGAACATGAGACCACCGATATCAAAACACCGCGAAACTTCAATATCGACCCGACGGGCAAATTCTGCCTCGTCGCCAACCAGGGCAGCAATAGTATAGTAGTATTCCGGATAAATCAGAAAACCGGTGCACTTAGCTCGACTGGACATAAAATCTCCGTTGGAAGGCCGGTTTGTGTCAGGTTTCTCAGGTAAGAATCGTAATCTTTATAATTATCAGAAAAGATGGCCTCAATTGACTGTGCCCTAAGACCAGACCTGATAATTCTAAGTTACATATTAATGAATCAAACTACAATGAATAATCACCTGCTCAACATTCAGAATGAACTGAGGCGGCTAAGTAACAAAGAAATCGCAGAACACTCCAAAAGATTCTTCAAAACCGGCAAAGGGCAATATGGCGAGGGAGATATTTTTTTAGGTATTCGAGTCCCGGTATTAAGAAAAACAGCAAAGAAATATCAGGGGCTATCAATTGATGAATGTGCCCAACTGCTGAAATCAAAATTTCACGAGCAGCGTTTACTCGCCCTTCTAATGCTCGTTGCCACATTCAAAAAAGCAGGCAAAGAAGATAGAAAGGCTATATATAATTTATATCTCGAAAATACAAGGCTAATAAACAACTGGGACCTTATTGACAGTTCCGCTGAGAATATAGTTGGTGCTTACTTACGCCGAGCTGATAAACAACCGATTTACAGTCTTGCCAAATCCGGTATCCTGTGGGAACGAAGAATTTCCATCATGTCCACATTTCATTTTATAAAGTATAATGAATTCGTTGATTCATTAAGAATTTCGAAGATTTTATTACACGACAAAGAGGATTTAATTCACAAGGCCGCAGGTTGGATGCTGAGAGAAATCGGAAAACGAGACATTGAAGTAGAAGAAGAATTTCTAAAAGAATATTATAAGCAAATGCCTCGTACTATGTTGAGGTATTCGATAGAAAAATTTCCCGAACAAAAACGGCAAAGATATTTGAAAGGGCAGGCGTAAAATGTCCTGTTTCATTTTAAAAGAATTCTCAAGAAGGGTAAGATTATGAAGTTTAATAAAATATATATGTTCTTGTTAATCTGTTCAACTGGAAT
>JAVVFI010000432.1:0-4232 GCA_032250555.1 Sedimentisphaerales bacterium | reverse complement strand
TGGGAGAAACCGATGATGAGGTCAAGCAGGTCCTGAAAGACCTGTATAAAGTCGGATGTGAAAGAGTTACTATAGGTCAGTATCTAAAACCATCAAAATATTCACTCGAAGTTATTGAATATATAACGCCCGATAAATTCGATTTCTGGAAGCAAAAAGCAATAGAATTAGGATTTCGCTGGGTTATATCTTCACCGTTCTCCCGCAGTTCGTACTTTGCGGAACAGGAAAACACCTTATAGCCACATCGCAGCTTCAATATAGACGTTTATATAGGACATCATAAACACTTTTTCCGCATCATTCAGGTTAACTATTTTGTCTTTATCTACAACATTTCTTATACTTTAATCAGGTTAGAGAAGTGTTAACAGCTTCATATATGCAGTGTATTTTCCGGGGGGAGGAATAATGGCACCTGCAAAAAAGAAATCAGCACAGCAAAGTAACCGTGGCGCAGTACTCATCGTATCGATGATATTCGTGCTTATATTTTCTGCTTTAGCCATATCAATGGCCACTATGTCCGGCACCAACGTCCAGCTTGCCTCAAACCAGCACAAAGTTGGTTCTGCAATCGCCAGCACAGAATCCGGGCTGGAAACAATGAGATTTTGGCTTAACCGTGTCCAATTTCCAAGTTCGACCCCAACATCTGATTATCACGATACAATAGTCAGTAACCTGCGAAGTGACCTGTCTGCAAACAGTATTACAAATATCACAGTTTATAATAACGGCATCATACCATCTGTCCCGCTGGACTCTACTACCGGACAAGCCTTCGAGGGTGAACTTCTTATTGATCTCAATAACGCGAATATTTTGCAGCTTTCAGCCAAAGGTGGTGCTGATATTACACGCAAAATAAGAGTTCAATACGACATTCAACCCTATGAATATCCTATCTTCGATTTCGGATTGGCAACAAAAGGACCCGTACACTTTCTCGGCAACCCAACTGTAAACGGCGTAAATTCAAATGACGAAGCGGATATCTTTATTGAAAGCAACAATAACAATCTTGCCATGCTTGTTACAGGTAACACAAACTTTGATGGCGACATCAGTGTCGGCAACTCGATTGCTAATGTTTCCCTTATGGGCGATATACAAATAGCCGGTGATTCAGGCCAGACAGCAATAGATAACCACGTCAACATAGGCGTTGAATCTCCACAATTCCCCGATCCGGACACGCTGCACTTTCAGCAGTATGCCACAGGACCTGTTATCGATTCATCGACTGACCTGTCCGCGCCGGGAATGGTCTTAACCAATGCAACTATCGCTGCCGGAACTGATCCGAACTTTTTGGGCAACGTGACAATAGAAGGCATTCTATATATTGAACAGCCTAATGAAGTTATTTTCAGTAAAAACGTCAAGTCTCAGGGTATGATAGTGGCTGAGGGTGACCCCAATTTTGCCAGTCCGAGCAATAGCATTACTTTCCTTGGGCAATTTGCGACAAATCCGGTCCCTGCAGGAGTTCAGTTTGACGCAATTCGACAGGAAGAGGGTTCCTCCATACTGGCCCCAGCGTTTTCTGTAGAATTCGCCGGCAATTTCTCCGCGTTAAGCGGTGTTATGGCAGTAAGCGGGGTACACTTCTCCGGTAACGTCAACGCCATCATTGAAGGCACGATTATTAATTACTCTGACAATCCGACCATAATAGAGGGTAATGCAGTGCTGAATTTCGACAGGTCAAACAATATCACAGTCCCTGCCGGTTTCGATACTCATCGCATACTGACGTATAATCCAGCCTCTTATGAAGAACTTCCGCAATAAACATTGTTATTGACGGTTTATATAACAAGCTTGATAGATATTGACGGAATAAATTTCATTGGCCAGAGCTTTGCTCGGCTATGATAAGGATGCTATTTAAACATCAAAGAAGGTGCATTTCCACGAGAACTGCTTTTTTTCTGGTTTTTACCTTTTAGTTTTTACTTCCAATCGTGTACTATTCACATCTAAAATAGAATATATCGTAAAATAATATGGCGAACGACCTTAAAAACTTGTTACCTCTCGGAGGCAATTGGCTTGTTGAAGTAATTGAAGAAGATCCCGTAAATCTTGAAACGATTCTACATAATGGGGACAACCAAATAAATGAGAACAACCAGGGATTTAAACTGCCGGATGTGATCGGAATCCTGCCAATTAGAAACGCAGTTGCCTATCCCGGGACGATAACGCCGTTGGCAATAGGCCGTCAGCGGAGCAAGGCCTTGCTCGCCGACACAACACCAAATGAATCCATCATTGGACTGCTCACACAGCGTAATCCCGATACCGATAAGCCAAATTTTGACAAGCTCTACTCGGTCGGAACCGCTGCCTCAGTCCTCAAAGTCATAAAACTCCCTCAAGGTTCGATGCACGTCATTGTTCATGGAATAAGCCGTTTCAAGATAATAAAAAAGGTAGCCACAAAACCATACTTAAAGGCCAAAATAAAGCCGCTTAATGTTAAAGTAAAAATGACAAAAAATCTTCAGGCACTCATCGTGGGCGTTCGCCACGCGGCCAACCGAGTCATTGAGCTAAGCCCCAACGTGCCGGAAGAAGCATCTGTTCTACTGGAAAATATCGAAAATCCTTCCGCATTAGCTGATTTTCTGGCTGCCAATCTTAGTATCGACATCTCTACTAAACAGCAATTACTCGAAGAGCTTGACGCCGCCAAACGACTTAAACAAATATCAGTTATCTTAGCTAATCAACTGGAAGTTCTTGAGCTAAGCAATAAAATCCAGGGCAGGGTCAGAGAATCCATAGATAAAAATCAGAGGGAATATTATCTTCAGGAACAGCTAAAAGCCATTCAGACCGAGCTTGGCCAAAAAGACCTCAGAACTGATGAGCTGAAACAAATCAACAAAAAAATCACAAAAGCTAAAATGCCCAAAATAGTCGAACAAGAGGCCCTTCGAGAACTGGACAGATTGAGTAAAATACCTCCCGCATCACCGGAGTATAGTGTCATCCGCACGTATCTGGATTGGGTCTGCGAACTACCCTGGTCAATTCAAACCAGCGACCAACTCGACATCAACAAAGCTCAGCGAATATTAAACACCGACCACTTTGATCTGCGAAAGGTAAAAAAACGTATCCTCGAATTCCTGGCTGTTCGCAAACTAAATCCAACAGGCAAAAGCCCCATTCTCTGTTTTGTCGGACCGCCCGGCGTAGGTAAAACTTCACTCGGCAAATCCATCGCACGAGCTATGGGAAGAAAATTCGTTCGTATATCGCTCGGAGGGATAAGAGATGAAGCCGACATCAGGGGGCATCGAAGAACGTACATCGGTGCTCTGCCGGGCAGAATATTGCAGGAACTGCGAAAATGCGGCAGCAAAAATCCCGTCTTTATGCTCGATGAATTAGATAAAATAGGCAGTGATTTCAGAGGCGACCCAGCAAGTGCGTTGCTGGAAGTCCTTGACCCTGAACAGAACTTCAGCTTTACAGACCATTATCTCGACCAGCCTTTTAATCTATCAACCGTAATGTTCATCGGCACTGCAAATTATACCGAACCTGTCCCCCCGGCACTGCGTGATAGAATGGAAGTCATCGAGCTTCCCGGCTACACCGAAAATGAAAAACTCAACATAGCAAAAAAATATCTGGTTCCTCGTCAGATTAAAGAACACGGCCTTAACAAAAACCGATGCACAATAAAAGAGGATGCAATTCTCGCGATAATTCAGGGCTATACACGCGAGGCTGGAGTTCGAAACCTCGAAAGAAATATTGCATCTATCTGCAGATCTGTAGCCACCGAAATTGCCAAAGCCAAAAAAAGACGGGCAACCATCGGCAAAAAGGACCTGTTGAAAATCCTGGGCCCTGCCCAATTCGAATCTGAGCTGGCTCTGCGAACCGGAATACCCGGCGTCGCAACCGCGCTGGCTTATACTCCTTTTGGCGGCGAGTTGCTCTTTATTGAATCTGCCTCTATGCCGGGCGAGGGTCGCCTGCAACTCACGGGCCAAATCGGCGATGTTATGAAGGAAAGCGCACAGGCCGCATTTTCTATCGTAAAAGCAAATGCCAAAAAACTAAATATTGACGCCGACCAATTTAAAAAGTTTGATTATCACATTCACGTCCCCGCAGGTGCAATTCCCAAAGATGGCCCAAGTGCCGGCGCAGCAATATTTACATCACTGGTTAGTCTGCTTCTCGGTAAACCAATTCGGCCGGAC
>JAVVFI010000431.1:0-4244 GCA_032250555.1 Sedimentisphaerales bacterium | reverse complement strand
GATCGCGATATTCCGGAAAAGCATCTAACGCCATATCGATTAATGTCTTATCCATCAACTCACAAACCGAAGCATCATTATCAACTATAATCGGTACCGCCTGTGCCATTTTCTCAAAACAATCGAACTCAAGCTGCAGCAGTCCTTTTTCTTTCGGTAACGCGACGGTCTTGAGTGTGATTTTTGTGAAAATCGCCAGCGTCCCCTCAGAGCCTGTTAACAATCTGGCTAAATCAATTTTATCGTCATGGCATATCCCGGCAATGTTATAACCGCTTCGATTTCGTTTTGTTTTAGGTTGTGCTTTCTTAATGATTTCTTCTTTATCGCTGAGCACACACAAACATTCTTTTGCAATCAAGGCGGCTTTATCCTGCGTTGCTTTTTCGGGATCAAAGTTATTTTTGAATTCTGCTATGCTGCCGTCGGCCAAAACCGCTTCGATACTTTCAACATGGTCGGCAATAAAACCATATTCGAGGGAATGGGAACCGGTGGAATTATTAGCGACCACTCCACCTATTACCGCACGATTAGCACTGGACGGGTCAGGTCCGATTTTCCTGCCGTGTCTGGCCAGAGCCTTATTTAAATCGTCCAGCACTACACCCGGTTGGCAAACTACCGTTTGTCCTTCGTCTTTGACATCAATAATACTGT
This sequence comes from Sedimentisphaerales bacterium, assembly GCA_032250555.1. Classification (GTDB taxonomy): domain Bacteria; phylum Planctomycetota; class Phycisphaerae; order Sedimentisphaerales; family Anaerobacaceae; genus NIOZ-UU13. The sequence goes on along the minus strand of JAVVFI010000431.1, from coordinate 3,584 downwards.
TCATATACCGAGTCATATCAAAGACTATACCGCTGCACAGCGATTCGCCTGCCAAGCCGCTGCCTGCTCCGCGAGCGACAACGGGTATGGCATTTGAGTGTGCGTATTTCACAACGGCCACCACATCGCCGGTATCACGGGGGGCAATAACACATTTTGGAACAATCCTGTAAATACTTGCATCGGTGCTGTAAGCGGCCCTGTGCAGTATATCGGCAAAAACGTCTCCCCGTACAACTTCAGCCAAATCGGATGCAATTTTCTCTGGCCCTATTTTCATCACTTCTTTTATTTCCTTTTGTAATTGTGTTCTTGGCGGCTATTACTCGAAATCTCGAGGCAGGAACTGGGTTTGTGAAATGGCTCCGCTCATCCGAAGGACTGCAATGTCGTCTTCACCAACTTGTCCGATAATGAACTGTTGAACGACAGGATGGGGATGGTTACGAATATGGTCTGCATCGCCGTCGGCAATAATTTTGCCATTATGCAGCATAACGATACGGTCGGATATTTTATAAGCGCTTTTCATATCATGGGTAACTACAACGGATGTTACGCCGAGCTCTTTTTGCAGTTTTAAGACAAGCTCGTTGATAACATCTGAGCGGATAGGATCGAGCCCCGTAGTCGGCTCATCATATAAAATTACCTCAGGATTGAGCGCTATTGCTCTTGCAAGCGCCACTCTCTTTTGCTGTCCTCCGGAAAGATTTGACGGATAAAATTGCTGAAAACCATCAAGACCCACCATGGCTAATTTGGATTTTACAAGCTCTTCGATCTCTTTCCAATCTGTTATCTTACAATGCTGTCTTATCGGAAATATTATATTTTCAAAAACACTAAGACTATCAAACAGCGCCCCTCCCTGGAAAAGAAAGCCGTAATGCGTACGGATATTGTTTAATTGATTCTCACTGAGATTATCGATTCGGTGCTTTCTAAAATAAACCTCGCCGGAATTAGGCCTCAACAAAGCTATCAAATGTTTTACTAAAACGGTTTTACCGCACCCACTGGGTCCGATGATAACAGTTGTCTTGCCTTCTTCAATAGTCAAAGAGATGTTATTCAGGACGACATTAGTACCGAACATTTTAGTAAGGTTCCTAACGGTAAGCATCCCGTTAGTGTTTTTTTTCTTATCGAGATTATTGTCGTGTTTCTTTTTCACCTGCTGCTCTTTTTATTTGCTTGATGCTATCATTAAACCATACTTTTAAGCGGCCAAAACGTATCGTAAATTGCCTTGAAAATCACTACCAGAGCGAAATCCAGTGCTAATATGGAAATGAAACTTGTCACAAATGCTTCAGTGCATGCCTGGCCTACGCCCTGTGCACCTTCTTTGCATGTAAAACCCTTATAACAGCTAATAGCTGCAATAGCTACACCAAAGAACAAACCTTTTATAATTCCGATAAATACATCCCACTTTTCCACGGTGTTGGCGCTATGGAGCCAATACGCACGATTATTAATCCCCAAATGCACAACGCTTACGAAATATCCGCCTATAATACCCAACAAATCGGCGAAAATAATCAAAACCGGCGTAAGCAGCAGACAGGCCAGAATTCGTGGTGCAACCAGATATTTAACCGGGTCCGTCCCCATGCTCCTGATTGCATCAATCTGCTCGGTAACGTTCATTGTTCCCAGTTCCGCTGTCAAAGCACCTCCGATGCGCCCGGCCAACATAACTGCTGTGAGTACAGGACCCAATTCTTTTACGACTGCAATGTTAATCAGAGAACCCAGGTACTCTTCTAATCCCATACCGGCAAGCTGACCATATGTCTGAACTGCCAATGTCATTCCCACGAAGGCTCCGGTTATCATAACAACCGGGACACTGTGGACACCAATGAAATACATTTGTGTCCATATTAATGAATAGGTATGAGTTTTGGAGCAACTCTGAAAAGATGCAATTATCGAATGCCAGATAAAGCGTGAAAATCGCCCCATATTGTCAATGCTACTTATTGCTTTAGCTCCCACTGTCCCAATCATGGTGTATTGCTCCAAAACCAAAATATCAGGAAAAATTACACTTCTCAATAATAATAGTAAATAGACCAATAGCCATAGTCAATAGTCATTTACCCATTGAATGAAATGGAAAATCCTTTTGTACTTCGTCGCACATCCTTGCTGCCAGTATATAACAAATTCTACCCCTTCAGGCTGGTCATTCCAGGCTCTCTACCTCACCCCAGAGAAGAGAAAATAATTGATTTCCATCAATTAATCACAATGAAAAACATATCAATATTATCACAATTCATTTATCGGGTTTATTATGTTTACATATAAGTCTGATAATGATTTTTTTTGTCAGTTTTTCTTCAATTTAAAAACTCAGGAATAAGGTAATATCCTACCCGTTCAGTACCCATCCTCTCCGATAAGTTTTCCGGATATACTGATCCGCCTCCGGACAATTGGTGGCTTTCAGGTTTTCGGCATCCCACTGAAGTTTCCGGCCTACGCGGTATGCGACCAGCGCAAGCATATTATTTTCGATCAGCATACCTGAATAATCGAAATTGCACAGTGTAGGTTTGCCCGTCTTACAAGCGATTATCCACTCATTATGGTGGCCGGGCGATGGCGGAATTAAATCTTTTGGTTTCGGCGAACTGTACTGTGTCATATCGTTTTCAACTCTTGGCATCAGAATCCTGTATCCGTAATCAGCCAAAAGCCAGCCATTGTCACCTTTGAACAGGACACCCTTAAATATCTCATCCCGGTTGAATGCTTTCGAAGGCATACCTGGTTTTTTTCCACCGTCATACCAGTAAACCTTGAGAGCCGGTCGCCAATCATTGGCCGGATGGTCCCATTCTGCTGTGAGCCACTGCGGGCATGTATCGGTGTTGACTGGAGTTCCTGCCGCTTCGCAGGCCGTGGCAAGTTTCAGGTCAAGCGCCCAGCATGCCATGTCCATCATATGACTGCCCATATCCCCAATCTGTCCGCTGCCGAAATCCCAGTAGGGATTCCATCCAAGGCAACCTTTGAAATAGTCCGGATTATAGGGATGCATCTTTGACGGACCAATCCACAGGTCCCAGTTGATGTGGTCAGGGACGGGTGTGCCGCCCGGCAGATAGCTGCCTCCTATCGGCATCCGGCTGCACCAGACGCGGGCTTCTTTTACTGTTCCAATTGCACCATTTCTGACAAGCTCAACCATACGACGATAATTATCCGAGGCGTGTATCTGAGTGCCCATCTGCGTTGCGATTTTGTGTCTGTTCTTGAGGTATGTTTTGCGAACCATGCGTGCTTCTTCTACTGAGTTGGCTAAGGGCTTTTCACAGTAAACGTGTTTGCCGCGATTCATAGCCCAGACATTGACGAAGGCATGAGTATGATCAGTCGTCGAGCAGACGACGGCTTCAATGTCCTTCTGTTCGAGACATCGTCTCCAGTCAACATAAGTTTTGGCCCCGGGGAACTTTTCTGCCGCCGCTGCAAGGTTCTTTGCGTTTACGTCGCATAATGCAACGATGTTTTCACTCTTGACATTATTCAAGTTTGCGCCACCTCGACCGGCAACGCCGATGACG
>JAVVFI010000430.1:0-4251 GCA_032250555.1 Sedimentisphaerales bacterium | reverse complement strand
GGCGCTTCCCGCAGAATAGAAATCAGTCCCGGCACCGTCACAAGAGCGATAATCCAGGGCATAATAATCCAGGAAAGAATTCCGTTTACAAGCCAGTAACTCTCCCACGCCCAGTTCCGGACTTTCTTAAAAGGTATGTAAAAACTGCCCGCCGCAAAGCCGCCTACCGAATGCAGAAAAATGCCTAATGCTACCATAAACAGACCTGCTTATTCTGGAACAATATATCCTTACAAAGTTCTTTCGGCGCTGGCCGCAAACTTTTGAGCACTCAGCATAAGGAATTTTATTAGGTGCTCTTCTGGCAATAATCGATAAGGCGTGCGATTTCGCTGCGAAGGTCTTTTCGGTCGACTATCATATCCACGAAGCCGTGCTCTAACATAAATTCAGCGGTCTGGAAACCTTCGGGCAGCTCGACTTTTATTGTTTCGGCAATCGTCCGCGGCCCTGCAAACCCGATAAGCGCTCCAGGCTCGGCTATTAAACAGTCACCTAACATTGCAAAGCTGGCGGTAACCCCGCCGGTCGTCGGGTCGGTCAGCACGGATATATAAAGTCCCCCGGCCTCATCGAATTTCGCCAACGTCGCCGAAGTTTTGGCCATCTGCCCTAATGAGATTACGCCCTCGTGCATCCTCGCGCCTCCGGAGCAGCACACCGCTACCAGTGGCAGTTTTTCCCCCATCGCCATATCAACCGCGGCGCAGAGCTTCTCACCGACTATGAATCCCATAGAACCCATGAGGAAATTCGGCTCCATAACCGCTAATACAACGCCTCTGCCTTTGATAAAGGCCTTGCCAATCCGCATAGCTTCTTTTGCGCCGGATTTTTTTGCGTCTTCTTTAAGCCGCTTTTTATAAGTGGTTCCTCTGAACTTAAAACCCAGCGGATCCTCGGTCTTTAGGCTGGCAAGAACCTCCTGGAAAGAATCTTCATCGGCCAGATACTTAATCCGCATCTTCGCGTCGATGCGAAAGTGGTGATTACAATCCGGGCAGACATTAAGGCTCTTTTCTACAGCGCTTTTATAAAGCATGTGCTCACAGCCCGGGCAGCGGACCCACAGCCCCTCGGGCATCTCTTTTCGCGGCTTCAATGAAAAGCCGTTCCATTTGGATTTAACTTGTTTGCCCATAGCAATCCGTATTTAAGTAAATCCCGCATTCAGCGCGGTGTATTTCTGCATCGACATATTAAAAAAGTAATCTAAGGATTCTACCAAAAAGCAGCGGGAATGGCCATAAAAAATTGGCAACCTCTACTCGGCCGCCTTTCGAATGGACTTTATTGCGGCAATACGGTCCTTTTTTGCAAATATTGCATTGCCGGCAACAAGCGTATCGGCCCCGTATGAAACCACTATTGGCGTGGTTTTAGGGTCTATCCCGCCATCGACTTCTATGCGGATATCAGGGCCGACGAGATCTCTGACTTTGCTTATTTTTTTAGCCGCCTCAGGCATAAACTTCTGTCCCCCGAAGCCCGGGCGCACTGTCATCACCAAAACCATATCGCAGACTGGCCCAACGCTCTTTATAGCATCGACGGGTGTCTCCGGATTCAGGCATATCCCGGCGGTGCATCCTAAATCATGTATTTTGTCGACAAGGTTTAGCGGCTGGTTCGCTGCTTCAATATGAAATGTTATGTGATTAGCGCCTGCTTTGGCAAAAGCCTCGGCATATTTGCCCGGCTCACTTATCATCAAATGGGCATCGAAAACAAGCCGGCTGTATTTGCGAAGCTTGGCAACCACCGGCGGGCCGAAAGTGATATTCGGAACAAAATGGCCGTCCATCACATCGAGATGAACCATACTTATACCAGCCGACTCTACCACAGCTATTTCATCAGCAAGCCTGGCAAAGTCAGCGCTTAGTATCGACGGCACAACCTCAACTGTTCCTGCTTTAGGCAATCGCATCTTTGTTGGATACCACGAACAATGAACTCTATCGTTCATCAAGGATTTCAAGGCACTTGAACTTTTTGCCTTCCAGAAATTCGAGCGAAGCGCCTCCACCCGTGGAAATATGGCTCACTTTGTCTTCCAAACCAAGTATTTGTACGGCCGCCGCGCTGTCACCTCCACCGATTATGCTGCGCGCTCCTTTGTCTGTAGCTTCGGCAACGGCCAAAGCTATGGCTTTAGTTCCCTGATCGAAGGGGGGTATTTCGAAAACTCCCATCGGCCCGTTCCAGACGATGGTTTTGGCGTCGGTAATGTTCTTTGTAAACGTCTCGATGGCAATCGGCCCAAGATCCACGGCCTGATAACCCGGGTCAATATCGCCGACCGCGGTTCGGTGCGGCGCTCCGGCCTTGAGATTACGTACTACATCGTGGTCCACCGGCAGGATTACTTCACAGTCCGCCTCAGCCGCCTGCTCCAGCAGTTGTTGGCCCTTCTCAATAAAGTCGTTCTCGCACAGGCTTTTACCGATGCTCTTGCCCCTGCCTTTGAGGAACGTATATGCCATCGCCCCGCCAATAATAATGCGATCGACCTTATCTATCAGATTTTCAATCACACCAATCTTGTCCGAAACCTTGGCCCCGCCCAGTATGGCAATGAAAGGCCTTTCCGGATTTTGCAGGGTTTCACCTAAGAATTTTAATTCCTTTTCGATAAGGAAGCCGATGACCCGGGGCTTGCCTTCCATCAGAACCGGAACGGTGTACATTGAAGCGTTATCTCGGTGTGCCGTCCCGAATGCATCGTCAACATAAACATCCGCCAAATCGGCAAGCTGTTGTGCAAAATCGTCTTTTGCCTGGCGAAGTTGGGCATCTTCTTTTGCCGCTTTGTCTTTTATCGTTTCTTCTTTATGAAAGCGCAGGTTTTCCAGCAGCATACATTCGCCGTCGGCCAGCGACTGGGCCTTTGCCTTTACCTCGGGGCCAATGCAGTCTTCGGCGAAGATGACATCCTGTCCCAGAAGCTGCGAAAGTCTTTTCGCCGCGGGCGCCAGAGACAATTTTTCTTCTCTTTGACCCGAAGGTCTGCCGAGGTGGCTCATAAGTATCAGCGCACCCCCGCCGGCCAAAATTGTTTTTATTGTTGGTAGTGCCTTAACGATGCGGTCATCACTGGTGATGTTGCAATCTTTATCCATCGGAACGTTAAAGTCGCATCGCATCAGGACTTTTTTGCCCTTAACATCTATATCAGCAACAGTTTTCTTAGCCATTTCTTGCACCTGCATTTTATGTCATTCCCAAAAAAAACGGATATCCAAACGACCGAAATGTTTTGAATTTTGGATTTCGGTCATTTGAATTTGTTTCGAATTTCGATATTCGAATTTCGGATTTATATTCAAATTACATCTTTGCAATTTTTTCCATAATATCGACGCTGCGGTTCGAGTAACCCCACTCGTTGTCGTACCAGCTAACGACCTTAACCATCCTGCCCTTGACCATGGTGCACAGTGAGTCGAAAATACTCGAAGCCGGGTTGTTAACGATGTCACTGCTTACGATGGGCTCATCGCAATAAACCAGGATGCCCTTCATCGGGCCTTCTGCCGATGCTTTCATTGCCGCATTGACGCTCTCGACCGTAACGTCTTTTTTGACTTCAACAACAAGATCAACGATACTTCCAACCGGAATAGGTACTCTAACAGCCATTCCATCGAGCTTGCCGTCTAATTCCGGAACCACTTTTCCAATCGCCTTGGCTGCACCGGTGCTTGTTGGTATCATATTTGCCCCGGCCGCACGGGCACGACGCAGGTCCGAATGAATCATATCCGCTACATTCTGGTCGTTGGTATAAGCGTGAATGGTTGTCATAACTCCCTGCTCGATACCAAAGGCGTCATTGAGCGTCTTTGCCAGGGGGGCAAGGCAGTTTGTGGTACAGCTTGCGTTCGAGATACATTTATCTTTGCTGGTAAGGATGCCGTCGTTTACGCCCAACACGATGGTCGCGTCGATATTGTCCTTAGCCGGGACACTCAGCAGCACCTTTTCGGCTCCGGCCTTGATATGGTCGGCGTAACCGCCCTTCGGTGATTCGGCTGAGCGGAAGATGCCCGTAGATTCCAGAACAACCTTTACGCCCATTTCCTTCCAGGGCAGCTCGGCGGGATTCCTCACGGCCAATACCTTCACGGACTTGCCGTTAATCACTAATTCGCCGTCCCCAGCTTCGACTGTGCCGTTCCATCTGCCCATTACGGTATCATATTTAAACAGATGCGCAAGGCTCTTGGCGTCCGAGAGGTCATTAATAGC
>JAVVFI010000042.1:0-19976 GCA_032250555.1 Sedimentisphaerales bacterium | reverse complement strand
GGTAAGTACCAGATTGGGCTTATTAACAATCAGAAACTCTACTGTTATATGAACCAGATGAATAAGACGACTGTTCTATCGTTAAATCCGGATGTCGTTGAGACTTCGGTTTCGGCAATCAAGAGACACAGGTCGATTTGTACTGCCGGTCCCTTAAGCGAGGCGGTCAGCAAATTGTCGCCATCTACCAGCAAACTGGTGTTGATTAACGTTGGCGGAGGCATACGTGTAGCCGATGCTTTTATAACAGCGACACATAACAATCCGCAAAATCCGGCGCATAAGACTTTAGCCCAATTGGCCCAGGCATGTGATAAAACAAGCATCCAGTTAGGCACTGATGAACGGATTAACAATTTTAATGTGCGTTTGAGTATAGACCAACTTCCTCCACTGGATAATATTTTTCCTTTGCTAATGCGGATATCTCAGACTGATCCTACAGCAAAAGCTATAGCCACAAAGCCCCAACCGAGCAACGGAGCAACGATTGGTTTAGAATCTGTATCAAAACTGAAGTGGAAGTCAGGGGTTAATGCCAAATTACATAAAATTTATTTCGGTACCAACGCTGACCAGCTTCCGCTGTTAGCTGAAGTGAAAAGTTCCAGTCATGACGAATTACCGGAATTGGAAGGTGACACCAGATATTACTGGCGTGTTGACGAAGTTTGGGCTGATGGTACGGTTATTAAAGGAGATGTTTGGAACTTTAAAACGGGCTCTCTGGTAAGCTTGTGGAAGCTGGATGAGGCCGGTGGCAATGTTGCGAAAGATTCCGCCGGGAATAATAACGGTACGCTTGTCGGAGATCCTCAGTGGCAGCCATCCGCAGGTAAGATAGGCGGGGCGCTGGAATTCGACGGAGATGGTGATTTTGTAAAGATTGGCTCTGAATCAGATTATGATATGGCTGATCAGATTACCATTTCTGCCTGGATAAAGGTTAACCAGTTCGATAAAGAATGGCAGGCAGTTATAGCCAAGGGTGATAGTGCCTGGAGAATACAGCGCAATCAGAACGAAGACAATCTTGAATTTGCCTGCACCGGGCTGAAAATTCCGAGCGGTGCTCCCTGGGGTAATTTATATGGAAAAAGAAGCGTAAATGATGGACAATGGCACTATATTGCCGGTATATATGATGGAAGTAAAATGTATATTATCATAGATGGTGAATTGGACAGTTCGCAGCCGGCATCCGGCAGAATAAACACGAATAATGCACCGGTATATATTGGTGAAAATTCGGAAAATACCGGACGTTTCTGGAACGGCTTGATAGACGATGTTCGCATTTACAACTATGCTTTACGCAAAGTAGAAGTCGATGAAATTTACAATAATAATTAATAGCAATAGCAAGTGAAAACAATTGGTAATATAAGTACTAGTAATAACCTGCGGTGGGTAGTATTGTTGCTTGCGATAGCGATAATACTGCCCACTGTCTGTTTGCTTTGGTTTATGAGCCAGGCGGTCGGAAACGAGCGTCTGGCGGTCAGGCAGAAATTGACTGTGGCTTACCAGCAACGCCTTGAGATATTAAGTAACAGAATTGATGGTCTCTGGTCGGCAAGAATAGGCGTTATCGAAGATGAATCAGCGGTGCAGCACCAGCCTGTTGAGATGTTTGATCGGCTTGTAGGCCGAGACAGCCGGACGGATGATCCTAATATATGTAATGCGGTTATTATTTATGACCGAATGGGGAAGCTGGTTTATCCGGTTACGGGAGGTGATGACTATTCGGGTGAATTTTTGCCGGAATTTAATCTTGCATGGAATGCTGAATTCACAGATGAAAATTTTACCCGTGCCATACAGTTATATGAACAATTCGTCGATTCGGCGGATGATGACCATTATCTACATTACAGCGCTTTATTAGGTCAAATCAGATGCCTGAACAAGTTAGGAGAATTAGATCAGGCTGTTACTCTATGCCGGGAGATGGCTTATGGTCAAACTCCCGAAAATGTGAGTGTATCTTCTGTAGCACTGATTGCTAAGGCAAGAATCCTGCTTGTTAATCTCAAGAGTCAGACTCAGGAGGGTATAGGACGCTCGGATTTGGAAAATCTGATTGGTTCTGCTATAAATTATACTCCGGGCAGTGGCTCCGGTTTTCTACTAATGCCTTCGGGAACAAGGATTTTTCTACTGCGTAAAGCACTTGAAATTATACAACAGAGCGAATGGGCCCAGGAACTGAATGCCCAGATTCTAAGGGCAAAAGAATTGTTGTCAGCCGAAGAAATATCTGCCGCAGCAATTGACAGATATGATACAGGGACAGTATCGGAACCTTATTCTGAAAAAGATGCAAACGATTTAGTCTCGATACTAAGCGCAACGCTGGAAATGATTGAAGGAGTTGAATTGACTGGCTTGACCGAGCAGGTAAGCGAGGAAGCGAAACAACAAATATCTAAAGTATTAGATGCCTATCAGGCCAGGAAAGTGGGCGCCGGGCCGTTTAGCAGGCCGGCATTTGCCACGTTTGAGTCATGGTCAGAAGACAGCGTACGCAGGCTGGAGTTGCCGGAGGATACCTTCGGAATATATCACAATTCAGGCGGTAAAACTTACTTACTATTGAAAAAGGCAAAAGAGTTCAGAGCGGAATTTGATTTATCTGGCGCCGATTTCGAAGATCTCGGTGTTTCCTATAGAATTACAGATAGTTTTGGTACATATGCCTGCGGCTTGGAAAATCCCGAAAGGGCGGCATTCCTGACTGCATCATTGGGCAAATATTTTCCGAGTTGGAATGTTGAGATTCATTTTAAGGATATTGATATCTTTGAAACAACAGCCAACGAGCAAAAAGTAGTATATCTCTGGACAGGCCTGTTGGCTATTGCCGTAATGTTTGCTGCCGGCTTGCTGGCCACCAGGGTTGTAGGAAAACAGATTAGGATAAACAAGCTCAAGAACGATTTCATTGCTACCGTTTCGCACGAATTGAAAACACCACTGGCCTCTATGCGAGTCCTCGTAGATACACTGCTGGAAGGCAGCTACCGGAACCAGCAGCAAGTTACAGAATATTTGCAGCTTGTTTCAAAGGAGAATGAAAGACTTACTGGATTGATAGATAATTTTCTTACCTTTTCGAGGATGGAGCGAAATAAGCAGGCATTTGTGATGTCCAGAACAAGCCCGGCTGCAATTGCTCGTGACGCTGCAGAGGCGGTTAAGACCAAATTCAGCATGAGTGAATGCAAGTTTGAACTGGATATCCGTGAGGATTTACCGCAAGTTACCGCCGACCGTGACGCGATGATAACGGTACTTGTAAACCTGCTGGACAATGCGTACAAATATTCTTATGATAATAAGCAGATTGAGCTTAGAGTTTCTTCTGAAGATTCTTTGGTTTGTTTTTATGTTTCTGATAAAGGTAGAGGTATGTCTCGCCGGTCCGTCAGGAAAATATTTAACAGGTTTTATCAGGCTGATAGCAGTCTTTCACGGCATGCCGAAGGCTGTGGATTGGGGCTAAGCATCGCAAAATTTATCGTAGATGCACACAAAGGTACAATTTCTGTCGAAACTAAGCCCGACAAGGGGAGTACTTTCACCGTGAAATTACCGGCTTGTCGTTAAACGCCGGCTTGGAAGGATTCATAAATGAGAAAGGTGCTGATTGTTGAAGACAACTCGGCTATGCTGCGGGGTCTTAAGGACAATTTCGAGTTAAAGGGCTATCAAGTCAAGACTGCCCAGGATGGAGAACTGGGTCTCAAAGCAGCACTGAATGAAAATCCAGACTTGATAATACTCGATATTATGCTGCCAAAAGTCAATGGCTATGAAATATGCAGCGAAGTCCGTAAAAAGAATTTCGATATGCCCATAATCATGCTCACCGCCAAGGACCAGGAATCCGACATTGTACTTGGCTTGAATCTTGGCGCGGATGATTACGTGACAAAGCCGTTTAGTATAAAGGAATTAATGGCCAGGGCCGAAGCGTTTATGAGACGAAGAGGCGAGGAGGAGCCTGATGTTTATGAATTCGACGATTACCGGCTTGATACTTTTGCGGGCACTCTCACACGGAATGGTAAAGAGATTGAGCTTACGCCAGGTGAATTCAAGATGCTGCATCTTTTCCTTAGAAGGGCCGGATGTGCTCTAACATCTGATGAGGTTCGTGATGCTGTGTGGGGTTATTCACGTTTTATTACTTTACAGGACATCGACCAGGCGGTCGTTGCTCTGAGGGACAAGGTCGAACCGGACCCGAATAACCCGAAGTATATTCACACTATAGAACTAATTGGTTACAAGTTTAAACTGCCGGGAACAAATGGAAACGATACTGATAATTGAAGATGATCCTGCAATGCTGCGGGGCTTGAAAGACAACTTCGAGTTCAAGGGGTATGGTGTACTTACTGCGGCCGATGGTGAGGAAGGATTAAATGCTGCTCTTAATAAGAAACCTGATTTAATTCTTCTTGATATTATGCTGCCGAAAATAAACGGCTATGAAATATGTCGGCTGATTCGTAAGGAAAATCTTACTATGCCGATTATAATGCTGACCGCCAAGGGTGAGGAGTCGGATATAATATTGGGATTGAATCTCGGGGCCGATGATTATGTTACCAAGCCCTTCAGTATAAAAGAGCTTCTTGCCCGTGTAGAAGCATTCCTTAGGCGGAGCAGGCAAACCGAACAGGATATTTATGAATTCGGAGATTACCGGCTTGATATTCCCGCTAGAAAACTTACCTGCAAGTCAGATGAAATTAAGCTCTCACCGAAGGAATTCGGATTACTGGAATATTTTGTCAAGAAGCCCGGCCGGGCGCTTACCCGCGATGATATACTGAATATGGTTTGGGGTTATGACAGCTTTATAGGGTCACGCAGCATCGACCGCTTTGTTACCACGTTGCGTAATAAAATCGAACCCGACCCACACAATCCGATTTTTATTCACACTATCAGAGAAATCGGCTACAAATTCGAACCTCCCGAGCAAAGTGATTAAATTATCCAGACGGTGACTCGTTAGGCTAACAAACAATCAGGGTGAAGGTGGTTTATTTTTCTGTTGCTTTAATTGCGTCCGAGAGTTCGAGAGTGCCCTCATATAAACTTCGGCCGATTATTGCCGCCTCGGCGCCAATTTCAATAAGTTTTGGAATGTCCCCTAACTCTTTGACTCCCCCCGAAGCGACTATGGGCATATCAACTGTTTCGATAAGTGCTTTTGTTCTTTCGAGGTTCGGGCCCGTCATCATACCGTCTTTGGAGATGTCTGTATATATAATCGCCGCTAAAGGTAGTTTGGCAGCTTCTATGGCGAACTCCAGTAAATTATGGGGGCTGTCCTGGGTCCAGCCATGAGTAGAGACTTTAGAGCCATGGGCATCGAGTCCGAGTACAATTTTGCCGCTGAATTTCTCTGCCATTTTGCTGAACCATTCGAAGTCACTTATCGCTTTGGTGCCGATTATAACTCTTTCGAGGCCCATATCGAGAAGTTGTTGTATCGATGCTTCATCACGCAGTCCGCCTCCGACTTCGATTTTGAATAAACCTAAACCTGCTATCGCTGAAATTGTCTCGGTATTGACCGGCCTGCCGACCTTCGCGCCATCCAAATCTACGATGTGCAGCCATTTTGCCCCGGCCTGACTAAATTCCCGGGCCTGTTTTACAGGGTCATCCTCATAGTTTATCTGGCGGTCATACTGACCCTGTATAAGTCTGACACATTTTCCATCTCTCAGGTCGATTGCTGGTATTATGTACATTTTTGTGTCCTTTATCTTTTCCGAATAAAATCGAGCCTGCTATTGTCTTATCGATAAAAATTTTGTCAACAATGTTTATGTTTTTTCTTTTGAGACTTTATATCTTTCAGGGCTTTTTTAACTTCGATATGCTTAAATTCAAAACCTGCTTCCAGCAATCGTTTTGGCTTGACCCTTTGTCCGGATAAAAGTACCTCACCAGCCATCTCTCCTAAAGCCAGCCGCATGATGAATCCGGGGAAAAACAGCCAAGATGGTCTTCTTATTACCCACCCCAATTTCCTGCAGAATCTTTTCATTGTTATAGGTTTCGGTGCTGTAAGATTAAATACGCCCTGAAGATCTTCATTTTCAATAAGAAATTTTATTGCAGCGACTTCATCATCCAGGCTTATCCACGAAAGCCATTGCCTGCCGCTGCCTATGTGACCACCAAGAAAAAAACGAAACGGCTGCATAATTCTGGGCAAAGCACCGCCGCCGTTTCCTAAAACCACGCCTGTACGAATAATTACACATCTGACACCAAGTGACTCTATTTGCCCTGCAACTGTTTCAGAATTGCGGCATACATCAGCCAGAAAACCTTTACCGGGCGTGGAATTCTCATCCAGCCTTTCAATACCGCGAGAGCCGTAATAGCCGATAGCAGAAGAATGAATTATAACTTTTGGTTTTTTGTTTGTCTGTTTTACTGCATCGAGTACCGCCCGGGAAGTATCCATTCTGCTGTGAAGTATGCCCGCCTTTTTTGCTTTGTTCCACCGGCCGGATGCGACATTTTCACCTGCCAGGTTAATTATAGCCAATGCTCCATCCGCCTGCTGAATCCAGCTTCCGGTTGTTCTTCCATCCCATTCGACGATGCTGGCCCAATCTCCCACCGATTTGGCGGCTCTGTTCGAGTCACGTGACAGAGCTATTACCTCATAATCTTTATGCAGCTCTCTGCATAAAGCCCTGCCTATAAAACCTGTAGCCCCCGTTATCACTACTCGCATATTACACCTATGTATTTTTTTCAAGAGACTGGATTTTATTGACATAAGCTTCGATGTCAAACTTTCTTTTCAGTCCTGCTGCGTTCATATAACGGATTTTACCGAAAACTTTCCTTTCGGCCCACGCCCTGTCATGTTTTCCAAAACACCAGGCAACTCCCGCGAAGGCATTTGGATCTCTTCCGTCCAGTTCGTATTTGTTGTTAAGATACAAAGCAGTTTTGAATCCAGATCGAGGGTTTTTACTCCATTCGAGGATTTTTTTGCCCCAATACATTCTCATGTAACCGTGCATTTTACCCGAGATGACCATCTCTTTTTGTGCGGCGTTCCAGTATGGGTCATGGGTTCTGGCTTTCTCAAATTGTTCGAGCGAATATAGATACTCTCTTTTGTCTCGGCTGTGGAAATTAAGTGTCCTCAAGGCCCAGGGCGGTAAACAATTAAAAGTATCATATCTGTCATTAAAGAAAACGAAGTTGTGACTGAGTTCTCTGCGGACTATAAGCTCCTCCAGATATGCGTCTTTACCATCGCTTGCAGTTTCAAGGACTTTCAGCGCAATATACAATGGGGAAATCTGACCGAAATGCAGATAGGGACTCATATTCGATACACAATTTTCGTTCGGGTCGTTGCGAAGCCTCGAAAAGTTATCGAGTTTTTTTCTTAAAAAGTTATCTAACAGGCTTTTGGCCTGTTTTGAACCTCCTCTGAAGCTGTCAACTTTACCGACACTTCGGTCTATATTAAGTTTTGAGGTGGCTTTATCTATATCATCTATATTGAAAGTCGTGAACTTAAAATGTAAAGAATCCAATTTTGGTTTTTTATGTCTAACAGGGACAAGGTAATAGTCGAGCTTCTTTGTTATTCTCGGTCGAAACGTACCTGCAGAGAAGTTCTCTTTGGATGAAGCTTGTTCGACAGGTACAATTAAATTTGTTTCAATTTCATATAAAGGACAGACGATTTTTTTTGCGACATTTTTTCTCCATTTTCTCTGAATTCTTAACTGGCCTCCATCGACCACAACCAGGCATGCGTCTTTTGCTAATTTTATTGTGCTTGAATCAGGGGAGTCATGTCGGATTACCATTTGAATGCCCATTAACAGGAGACTTTTTTTTACCTCTCTAAGGCCTTCCAGCATAAAATGGTAATGACGCAGATTAGCCTCGGGCCAGTTGTCGGTTATACCGAATGATACCACAACAGACTTGTTAAGTTCATTGGCCCTGCGAATTGAGTATTCAAGTGCATGGTTATATTCGGTTCTTTGTGCTGCCTGCATCCAGTACAACACATATTTACCATCGCACAGGTCTTTATTGTTAAGTATCTTTATTCTTTCCGGCTGAATCATTATTAATTGTTCTTCTTCTAAAAGTCTTTAAGTCAGATAAATATATAAAATAAAAAATAATTCGTGCGATCTTATAAATAGATATTCTAATCGATTCTAAAAGGCAATTGAAAATAAGAAAATACCAGCATCAGGAAAATCAAATTGCTTTGACAAAAACCGACATTAGATTATATTTGCAAATAATTTCTTTTCAAAACTATTATAATTGGAGGCCGAACTATGAGTGGAACAAAGTGTTTAATAAGTGCTTTTCCAGTAAAGTCCATCCAGCGAAACATTTTGATGATATTGGCATTATTTTTAGTGACATTGAGTTCATGTACTTTGGACGACAATTTATCCTCTTCACAAAGTGGAAAAATACCGGTTATTTTCGATACGGATATTTGCGATGATATCGATGATACGTGGGCACTGGCTATGCTCCTTCAATCAAATGAATTCGATGTTAAATTGATTACGACCGAGGTTGGCAACACTTCATCTAAAGCAAAAACTGTGGCTAAGTTTCTGGAAACTGTCGGCAGGGCGGATATACCAATCGGTATCGGGCTGCAACAGCATAAAGGCAGCCACAGACAGGATGCATGGGCAAAAGACTATAAGCTGTCATCATATCCAGGCAAAATCTATCAAGATGGTGTACAGGCTTTGATTGACACTGTAATGAAATCTCGCAGGCCGATAAAAGTGATCGCCGTGGGCCCTTTGCCTAATATCGCGGCCGCACTCGAACGAGAGCCGAAGATAGCTGAGAAAGCGGAATTTGTAGGAATGCATGGCAGTGTGTACCGTGGATATGGAGGCAGCTCGGAGCCGCACGCCGAATACAATGTAAAAGCTTTAGTCAAAGAGGCGCAAAAGGTCTTTGCTGCCGAATGGGAGATGACAATTACCCCTCTCGATACCTGCGGCTTAGTCCAGATTAAAGGCGAAAAATATCAAAAAGTTCTCAATAGAAAAAGCCCTTTGACGCGGGCCTTAATAGAAAACTATCGAGCCTGGTATAAACAGGGCTTGCTGAACGAGAATAAAGATTTGAGCGATGCAGAGGTAAATAAAAGAGTCGATAAAAAACTCAATTCGAGCAGCTCAACGCTTTTCGATACGGTGGCAATTTATTTAGCTATGTCAACCGACCTGGTTAAAATGGAAAAACTCCCAATAAAGGTTACAAACGATGGATTCACAAGGATAGATGAAAGCGCCAAGATGATTAACTGTGCCACCCAGTGGAAAGATTTGGGAGCCTTCGAGGATTTCCTGGTTGACAGATTAATAAAGTAAAAGGCTTTTCGCTGAGTTGCTCTGGCTAAAAAATATTCAATATGAGGGCGTAAAATCAAAAAAGGCAAACCAAAAATTGTCGTCGTTGGCAGCTCCAATATGGACCTGGTGGTAAAATCTCCGCGGATACCTGCTGTTGGGGAAACTATTTTAGGCGGAGATTTCATAATGACCCCCGGCGGTAAAGGCGCAAACCAGGCGGTGGCCGCTGCAAAATTAGGCGCCGAAGTTTATTTTATAGCCATGTTGGGTGATGATATTTTCGCAGAGCAATCTTTATGTAATTTCAAAAAAGAGGCGGTAAACACGAAATATATTACCCAAACCAAAGAAGCTCCTTCGGGAGTGGCTCTGATTACAGTTGATGATACAGGTAATAATGTAATTGTAGTAGCTCCGGGAGCGAACCAACTACTGTCCCCCGATGATGTTAAAAGAGCCGAGTCTGATATTGCTTCATCGGGAGCATTGGTTGCCCAGCTCGAAATTCCATTGGAAACAGTCGAATTTGCTGCTCAGTTGGCAAACAATTGCGGTGTGCCGTTTATCCTGGACCCTGCCCCGGCCCAAAAGCTCAGTCCCGAGCTTCTTAAAATCGTTGATATACTGACACCAAATGAAACAGAAGCTCAGATTCTAACAGGCATAGAAGTGAAAGACGAGGAATCGGCCTGCAAAGCGGCAAAGAAATTGTTAGATTGTGGAGTCAAATCAGTTATTGTAACTATGGGTGCAAAGGGTTTTTTGTTGGCTGGTAATGGCGGAATTGAATTTGTCTCTGCCGTAAAAGTTGACGGTGTCGATACCACGGCTGCTGGAGATGCTTTTACAGGTAGTTTAGCGGTCGGCCTGGCTCAGAGAAAAACATTATACGATGCCGCCTTATTTGCTAATTATGTGGCGGCTCTTTCCGTAACTAAATTGGGTGCACAGTCTTCGATGCCTACCAGAGAAGCTGTAGAAAGTTTTATGAAATAATCTGTTCAAGGAGTAAACGATGCGAAAATGTAACAGATCAATTACGATTGTTCTTATTTTCTGTACTGTGATTTTATCCATTCTTGCAGTTGGTTGTAAGCAGCGAAAGTCGGGCAAACCGACAGTTGCATTGATAATGAAGTCTCTGGCCAATGAGTTTTTTAAGACGATGGAGGAAGGCGCCCGCTCACATCATAAAGAACACGAAAATGAATACGAGCTTAAAGTAGTCGGCATAAAAGACGAACAGGATGTAGGCAAGCAAATCGATTATGTCGAGTTGATGATTGCCCAGAAGGCCGACGCAATTGTGATTGCCCCGGCTGATTCCAAGGCTCTGGTACCGGTATGCAAGCGGGCAATGGATGAGGGTATCATAGTAATTAATATCGACAATAAATTTGACTCCGCCGTTTTAGAAGACAAGGGCGTCAAGATTCCATTTGTTGGCCCGGATAATCGTAAGGGCGCAAGGCTTGCCGGTGAATATCTGGCGGGCAGACTAAACTCGGGGGACAAAGTGGCAATTATCGAAGGAGTGCCCAATGCATTTAACGGCATTCAGCGCAAGCTTGGCTTCGAAGATGCAATGAAAGCCGGCGGTATGAATATTATCAGCTCCCAGTCGGGATACTGGGAGACGTCAAAAGCCGAGCCGATTGTCTCAGCGTTAACTACGGAGCATTCAGACCTGAAAGCTGTCCTTTGTGCCAATGACAGTATGGCCCTCGGCGCGATAGCGGCAATTAGAGCAGCAGGCAAATCTGACGACATTCTCGTTATTGGCTTTGACAATATCACAGCGGTCCAAAGATTGCTTAAAGAAGGAAAGATTCTCTGCACAGTTGACCAGCATGGGGACAAATTAGCTTTGTACGGTATCGAATACGCCCTTGAAATGCTTAAAGGGGGCGGCACCCCTTCAGATAAAGAGACTCCCGTTGAGCTTATTACAGTTGAAAGCCTTAAATGAAATCCGCTATGAGTGGAACACTTTTCAGAGCAAGTGACATTAACAAATCATTCCCCGGCGTGCAGGCGCTTTCTGCCGTCGATTTCGATTTGAGAGCCGGTGAGGTTCACGCTCTGGTCGGGGAAAACGGTGCCGGCAAAAGTACACTGACGAGCATCATAGCCGGCGTCCAGAAAGCCGATTCGGGCAGGATGGAGCTTTATGGACAGCAGTATCGGCCGAACGGCAGAGCTGATGCCGAAGCACATGGTATCCGGATGGTGATGCAGGAACTTCTTCTGATTTCTAACCTGAGCGTTGCGGAAAATATCTTTATCGAAAAATTACCAAGCAGATTCGGATTTATTGATTATAACAAGCTTAACCATGATGCAACTGAAATTATGAAACAGGTGGGCCTTGGAAACGTCGATCCCGATATGCCTGTGAGGCTGCTCGGAGTTGGGGCCCAGCAGATGGTTGAAATAGCGGCAGGATTATCACGGCGATGCAGGATACTGGCGCTGGACGAGCCGACAGCATCGCTTACCGACAGAGAGATAGAGCTTCTTTTCGTTCAAATCAATAAGCTCAAGGCCGAAGGGGTCGGCATCATCTATATCTCACACCGCATAGAAGAAGTTACTCGTATCGCTGACCGCGTTACGGTGCTGCGGGACGGAAAGCTTATCTCAACTAATCCAACAAGCGAGCTGTGCGTTGACGATATTATCCGCAAGATGGTAGGTTGTGACTTGGATCATGAAAAATTGCGGTATCACTCAAAAACTGGTGAGGTAGCCCTTCGTGTTGTCGGGCTTAAGCGGGGCCTGAAAGTTAAAGATGTTAGCTTTGAAGTTCGTCGTGGTGAGGTTCTCGGCGTCGCAGGGCTGATGGGCTCAGGACGGACTGAAGCAATGCGAGCGGTGTTCGGTGCCGACCAACCTGACAGTGGCGAAATATATCTATATGGAGCAAGTAAACCGGTCAAAATCCGCAGGCCTCGTGATGCAGTTCAAAATGGCATAGCTTTTATTACTGAGGACCGAAAAGAGCAGGGATTGCTGTCGGAGTTATCTGTGCGTGTTAATATCTCGCTGACGCGGCTTAAAGGTATTAGTCGGCTTGGATGGATGGATATAGCTGAGGAGCGGTCAGTAGCGGATAAATATATTGCTGCTCTGGGTGTGCGCTGTTCATCTAATGAGCAGATGGTCGGGCAATTAAGCGGAGGCAACCAGCAGAAAGTAGTCATCGCGAAATGGATATACAGAGACTGTGATATTCTTATTTTCGATGAGCCTACCAGAGGAATTGACATTGGGGCCAAATTCGAGATATACCGTATGCTCGCGGAGCTGGCTGAAAAAGGGAAAGCTGTTATTATGGTTTCATCGGACAACAAAGAGCTCATGGCTGTTTGTGATCGTATTATGGTGATGTCGGCGGGTTTGGTCGCGGCTACATTCGCCCCGAGTGAGTGGAACCAGGAAAAAATAATGTCTTCCGCTTTTAGTAAGTACCTAAGCGTCTAAGCAATAACAAGAGAAGATTATGCAAAAGATAAACAATAAAGGTTTTCTGAGCCTGCCGGCTTTTGTTACGGATTATATTGGCATGGCGCTGGCACTGGCCTTGCTCTTGGTTATATTCGGTCTTTCTGCTCAAAACTTTTTTACCATCACGACTTTCAGAACAATCGCCAATCAAATACCGGATATAACTATCGTGGCTGTCGGAATGACATTTGTGCTAATAATTGCGGGGATAGATTTATCAGTAGGCTCTGTTATGGCTTTGGCAAGTGCGGTGTTGGGTCTTGCTCTGGTCAAATTCAATTTCCCGCTCCCGGTTGCGATTGCAGCATGCCTTGTGGTGGGTATTCTTTGCGGTACGGCCAATGGTCTGGTAATTATACGGTGGAAGCTGCCGGCTTTTATCGTTACGTTAGGAATGCTCGAAATCGCGCGTGGCGCCGCCTATCTTGTAACAGATTCCCGGACTATATATATCGGCGGCCCTGTCGAGGTAATCGCCGAGGTTTCAATACTTGGACTTTCTCTTCCATTTATAATAGCCGTTACGATTGTTGTTGTCGGGCAGTTGGTTCTTTCACGTACCGTTTTCGGCCGATATCTCGTAGCCATTGGCACAAATGAAGAAGCTGTACGATTGTCCGGAATCGATCCGCGCGGGCTAAAACTCGCAGTCTTCGCACTGTGCGGTTTTCTGACATCGATAGCTGCGGTGATACACACCGCGAGACTTTCCTCAGCCAATCCCAACACCGGTTACGGATTAGAGCTTCAGGCCATCGCAGCAGTGGTCATCGGGGGCACAAGTTTGATGGGCGGACGCGGGTCGGTGGTAAGCTCGTTCTTTGGTGTACTTATCATTGCGGTTTTAGGTACAGGCCTGGCCCAGATTGGAGCACAGGAATCGACTAAAAGGCTTATCACGGGCTGTGTTATTGTAGCGGCTGTTATTCTGGATCACTATCGTCATCGTATTCGCAACCGTCAAATACAAGCGTAATCTGTGTATTTGAGCGGGTAATTCTTCGATTTTGTTGGGCAGAAAACGAAACAATAAAGTCTTTTTTTAGCCGTATTTTGTCGTTTTTTACATTATATTTGATATACAGGTAAGAGTTTACTTGACAAATTGGCTCGGATGTGGATAATAGGGGGCAGAGGTAAGTTCATATTTAATTATATGGAGAGAAAATAATGCGTGTGCTTGTAAAACAAAGCGACGGCGCTGCCAAAGAACTCCAGTTCACCGAAGGTCCAATTTCTATTGGCAGGGGAACCAACAACAGAGTTTTTTTGCCTGATAAAGGAGTTTCAAGAGAGCATGCCATTATCCGTGATGCGGGTGGCGGAAAATGGATAGTTGAAGACTTAGGCTCGTCGAACAAAACATATCTGAACGATAAGGAAATTCGCAAGGCTGAAATCAAACATGGCGATTATTTACGTATTACCGATTTTACTCTTGAAATCATACTTGAAGAACAAGCCCGCGCTGATGAGCCAATTCAAGCTGAGGATACACTGCTTCACGTTTCGGCGGCACTGACTACACCCAAGCATGAAACAGTGGTAAGAAAACCCGATGCCCAGCATGCGCCTGCTATGAGATTGGCTGCCAGGAGGCTGTCGGACTTTTCGAAGGCAACTGAGAGTATATTTGGAGCTGACAGTCTCGATGCGATGTTATTGACATTGCTGGATGTAACTTTGGAACAGTTTAGCGCATATCATGTATGGTGTGCTTTGCGAAAGCAATCAACCGGCCCGATGACATGCCACGGGGGCAAAAGAAGAGACGGCACACCTGTTCAGCTTGGAGAATTACAACTCAGCGAAAAAATAACTCAGGCGGTTGAAAAGGGACAGTTTGTTGTTATGCCGAGTGTATCAGCTCAAATGGAGAAAAAGGATAGAATACGTTCGGCAATGGTTGCGGCGATTATGCGTCCGACCGGTTGTTTCGGGGTGCTCTATGTTGACAATGCTATGATACACGAGCACTACAGTCTCAGCGATCTGGACTATCTGATGCTGATTGCAATGCATACTGCCGCTATACTGAAAAGGTTCCTGGATTAACAAATCGGCCGGGCAAGACAACGATCTATTTCCATTCGGCTATGTATTCAGATCAATTCTAAAGATATTAACTGTTCTAAGATGGGCATCTGAATACCCGACTTATCATCCATCTTTCCCGTAAGAATGGTTCTAATAACATGAATTCCAGGAAAGGTTTCGCAGTAATTCATATAGTTTCACAACGCGAATTTCCTTGCATTTGAAGCACATTTGCTTTATCCTTGACTTTCAAGTAAAAGCAGGGTGACAATATTTAGTTAGGAGAAAACACTGATGACAAAAAAAGAACAAACCAGAAGGCAATTTATTAAGATAGCGTCAATAGGTGCAGCGGTTTCTCTAACCGGCGCAAGAAGCTCTCTTGGGCAGGTTCGTGGTGTCCAGGCAGGTAAACAGCAATTTAAATTAGGTCTGGCCTCGTACACATTAAGAAAATTTAATCTCGATGATACACTGGCAATTACCAAACGAGTGGGTTTGAGGTACATTTGCTTCAAGAGCATGCATTTACCACTGGACAGCACTCCGGCTCAAATCCGTTCTGTTGTGGCAAAAGTTAAAGAAGCCGGACTTATACTTTACGGCGGCGGAGTTATCTATATGAGAAACCAGGATCAGGTGCATCAGGCCTTTGATTATGCCAAAGCTGCCGGGATGAAGGTTATTGTTGGGGTGCCAATGCCCGAATTACTGCCATTGGTTGATAAAAAAGTGAAAGAATACGATATCAAGGTGGCCATTCATAATCATGGACCGGGGGATAAAGTTTATCCGACTCCGGCAAGTGTTTATGAAAGAGTAAAGGATTTGGATAAAAGGATTGGTCTTTGCAATGACATCGGGCATACGAAACGAATTGGTTCAGACCCGGCGATCTCAGCGAAAAAATTTGCGGACAGATTGTTGGATGTGCACATTAAGGATGTTTCGGAGGCGACTGCACAAGGAAATGGAGTAGAAATCGGACGGGGAGTTATAGACATACCTGAGTTCTTAAAGATGCTGGTGAGGATCAAATATTCGGGTATTGTTTCATTTGAATACGAAAAGGATGCTGATGATCCAATAGCAGGGCTGGCAGAGTCGGTTGGCTATATCAGAGGTGTACTGGCTGCCATCTGATAACGAAGCTATTGATTATCAAGACAGATGATGTTTACGTTATAAAGGTGATTGGCTTATGTCGTATAATATTCGGATTGTCAGTACGTACCCGCCGCGCAAGTGTGGGATTGGTACGTTTTCACGCGATCTGGCCTCTGCACTGGAACACTTTACTGCGGAAATTGGCTATATAAGAGTTGCGGCGATTAATAACAATATGGGACCGTATGGTATTCCGGTTGACCTTATTATAGATCAATATACTCCTCAGTCCTGGGCCGATACTATCCGGCATATCATAACTCGCGCAGGAGAAAGTAAAAATCCTACGGTTGTTTTACTGCAGCACGAATACGGACTTGACCCGGATAAGGATGGAAATGATGCCCAGGGGACTAATTATGTTGACATGGCAAAAGTTTTTCAAAAGAATGGATTGACGGCTTTGGTTTATCTGCACACTGTTCTGGATGAACCGGGCGCCCATCAGAAAAAAACTATACAGGACCTTGCCCAATTTAGTGATGGGCTGATTGTTACCACGGAAAGTGCGATTCATATACTCGAATCCGATACTTATGGAATCGACCACTTAAAGCTAAAGCACATTGATCACGGCATAAGGATGCATAATCCTTCTCAATTTGATCGATTGGAAATAAAGAAGGAATTGGGGCTTGAGAACCACTTTCTTGCCACGACATTAGGTCTCCAGTCTCCAGGAAAAGGTTTGCGGTACAGTATCCGTGCTTATGGCAGGTTTGTGAATGAGTCATGTACCGCCGAGCAAAGAAAAAGTGCTGTTTACCTGATTGTCGGCCAGTGTCATCCGGATTTTGTTAAGGCCGAAGGCGGTGCTCCGTACCGTGAGTATCAGGAGATGCTCGGTAAAGCACTTGAAGATGCCAAAGTTAATTGGTGCAAAGTTAAAAGTCTTGATGATGTTGACTTTTGTAAATATGACATTGTGTTTTATGATACTTTTCTGAATGAAAGCGATCTGCTTCAATTCTATGGGGCCACGAATGTGATGCTGTTGCCTTATTTAAATATGGAGCAGATATCAAGCGGAATACTTGCCGATACCCTTGGTTCCGGCAGGGTGGCTATAACAACAAAATTCAGATATGCAGTAGAATTAATTCATTCGAATAAGCGATGTCCGGAAGGTGTTATCATCGGTCGGTATTCCAGAGGCGTTTTGGTAGATCCGGGTGAGCCTTCAATCGAACAAATGGCCAGAGGGCTCGATTATATTGTTTTCAACAAAAATAAACGCCTGATCATGGAAAAGCAGGCTCATCAGAGGGGCTATCAAATGAGTTGGAATAATAGCGCCTGGGGATTATTGCAGTATATAGATTTTGTCAGAGAACTAAAGGAAATTGTTACGGGTAGAGGTATAACGTTTACCAGAGAGAAACCTTCTGTTCTGGAAATACCCAAACGCCGAGTCTCAAAGACGGTGTAGTTTATTATTTAATAAGTTTAACTGCTTTCTCCTCTTTGGCGGATTTATATATGCCGAGAATTACTTCCACTGCTTTACGAGCTTCTCGTCCGTCTATCCAGAAGTCTCTGCCGCTTTCCAGAGATTCGATAAATGCTCGGAAATTACGAGTATGGTTCTCGTATGAGATGGCCGCCGGATCGGCGACCCCGCCGCCGCCTTCGATTTCACCGAATTTCTTTCTTACTTCCTCATCTTCAGGTTTTTCGTCCACAAACTGCCAGTGTGTAATGCTGTTTTCGACGTTTATAACAGTGCCTTTTGTACCGGTAATTTCAAAACGTCTGAATTGTCCCGGATACGAGGCTGTTGTTCCGTAGATGACTCCCAATGCTCCTGTGATGTATCGCACCACAGCGGTGGCGGTATCTTCTGTTTCAATCTGAGGATGTCCAAGTTTGGCCGTATATGCCTGCAAAGATTCAATTGGAGGCATGATATCGCAAAGCATATCAACCATATGGATAGACTGATTCATCAGTGCTCCGCCGCCGTCAAGTTTCCATGTGCCGTGCCAGGAGTCCTTATAATATTCGTCGGTGCGCCACCAGGGGACATATATGCTGGCGTAAGTAATCACGCCGAAGCGTCCCGAATTTATCGCTTCCCTCAAAGGTACCATCATATCATTAAATCGATATGGAAATATTCCGCCCAAACACGTACCGCTTTTTTCATGGGCCTCTATCATTGCGTCGATTCGTTCTAAGGTGATTTCCAGAGGCTTTTCGCATAATACGTGTTTTCCAGCCTCGGCTGCGGCCACCGTCGGTTCCATATGAAATCCGCTCGGTGTGGCGATAGTAACGATATCTATCTTCTCGCTCTTAAGCATATCATCATAGCCGTCAAAGGCCTGAACGTTGAATTTATCTGCAAGGCTTTTAGCTCTTTCCGGTATCTTGTCACAACAGCCGATTAGATTTGCATTCGGAATATCGCCAATGGCTCTTGCATGAAAATCAGCTATTAATCCGGCACCAACTATTCCAAAATTCCAGGTTTTCATCTGTGTTTTCCTTTCCGTCTAAATTTAATCACAAGCAAGTCCTACCTCGGCTGAAAGCTCTCTAACGGCGGCGATGGCCCTTGAAAATAGCTCAGGGCCGGTCGAGCCTCCGAACTGACCGCCGGATTGCAGGTGAGGCTCCATTGTCATACAGCCATCGTAATTCATACCCGCAAGCTCTGCAAGCAGTTCCTTGATTTGTCCGTCGCCTTCGCCCGGTATGCTGCCTACGTCTTTTGCGCCCAGCTTCCAGTCTTTTATGTGAATATGGACAACATAAGGCTTCATAACAGGCCAGCAGCTTTCGACGTTATCTAATTTCTTTTCTCCCCATACGAAATTAGCCGGGTCATATACCAGTCGAAGTTTCGGTGAATCGATGGTCTTTACCATATCAACGCAGTTCTCAGCGGTATGGCCGTAAATATGAGCTTCGTTTTCATGCACCATCGTAACGTTGACATCACTCAGCACCTCAACCTTGGCTGCCATTCGTTCCATAACCTCCTCGCGATAGTCATCGATATTTTTACCTTCCGGGGCATAATAGCTGAACATTCGTATGAATGGGGTCTCAAGGAGCATGGCCAATTCGACTGCGTGTTTGAATTTATCCAGGTGCGGCTCAAAGGGCTCGTCAAGTTTTACCTTGCCTATGGGTGAGCCGATGGCGCTGACCTTCAGGCCGTGGTCCTCTATCATTTTTTTCACTTCATTCAGCTCATTTTTTGTCAGATCCATCAGATTTTTCTTATCGACAAAACGAGGTTCGATATAACCGACCTTTTCACTGGCCAGGTATTTAACCTGCTCCAAAAAGCTGTCGGTCACTTCATCTGCGAATGCACTTAATTTCGCCATTTTCAGTTACTCCATAATAAAAGCATAAAACAGTTCAAAATTTACTTTTCAAATCTTGCCGCTTTTTCCGGCAGGTCTCTTTTGATTTCATCAAGTCTGTACCCAAAACCAGCCCCGCTTATTGTCGATAAATCAACCTGACCGTTACGCCGCCGATACAGCCCCGGGTGTACCGCCTCCTCCGGCGCCGAAGCTGCCGGATAAAATTGCATCGCGTTGGTCTCGACACCCATGATAGTACCAGCGTGAGCCGCTAAGCGAACGTGGGGAATCTGAGCCAGCATCGGATTGGTCAAGTCCTGTACCATCAGTGTCATTCCATGCGCCTTTGCCCAGCACAAACTCAACAATGCGCCGGTTTGCGTTTTGCAGGTTTTCAGCGCAACTCCCGTCCAGCCTAATTTTCTTCCGAGTCTCACTATTTTCCAGTTGTGGGCGCTCTCGTCCATAAACAAAGGCTTTCTCGCCGAAACGCTGTGAACGTCAATCTGGTTTTCTTCAATGTCGTACG
>JAVVFI010000429.1:0-4255 GCA_032250555.1 Sedimentisphaerales bacterium | reverse complement strand
GTAGATCAGTAGCAAGTCTTTATACTCCATTTCACTATGCTGTTCCCAACGATAACGCCATACAAGGCTCTTGAGCCCCGAAGGATCAGGTTCAGACCATGACGCCCCAACGCATGCCCCCAAGTCCTTCAATCTGTTAGATCTTGTCGGAAAATACACCTTCCCGAACACGAAGGAGTTGACGTTCACCATTTTGTTGATGACTGCTTCAAAGTCGATTCCATGTTTCTTCGATGCTTGCTGAAACGCTCTTGGCTCATAGCTCCCGTAATGGTAGATGGGCGCGTTTTCATACTCCGCTGTCTTTTGGAGATAAGCTTCAAAGATTTTTGGTTCATCCTCAATTGAGTCTGCCCAAAATGAGTGATATGAAACGTCGTTGCCATTCCGGATGAGAAGCCCAATGAGATAGTCAAAATTCTGATCTGGAATACCTTCGACATCCAGGAACAACTCTATGGGCTGCTTCGATATAGTGGGTGTCTCATGCAAATAGATCTTGTTTGTCCGTATGGCTAGAGCTTGCAATTCGATGTTGAAAGATGGCGGCATGTTTGCTACCTTCTTCCTGCGTCGTCTTGGTTTATACACATAGGAAAGCTGCATAACCGTGAAGATACCCTTTTTTTGATACCTTTGGATTAGCTTGGGTGTTATTCTTTCGAGTAGGCTTAAGCTATCGGTTTTCTCTGCCTCGTGCATGCAGTGGGCACGAAACTGGCACGTCGCGCAGTGCTTATTCAAACATGGTGCGGGAGGTTCAGAGAGGGGCTTACGAATCTGCTCTCGCAGATCGTTAATGATCTTGTGGATTTTTGAGTATAGCGGCTCCAACCTGATCTGCCTCGGACTTTCGGTGATGGGTACGATTAGCCCAATCGACGGTCGATACCTGGTTGCCTGCCCGACAACGTAACCTGCGAATGCCAACCGTAGTTTTTGATCATCGGTGACGCTGTGAGTGCCGACCACAAGATGGGGCTGCAGTTGAGTGGGTGAGCTTGCGGATTTCCTCTTGGGTTTGAAGAGCGCATCACACGTCGCAATAAGATCGTCTGCAGAAATGGTGCAAGACGGATTATCCTTTCGCGAAAATCGAACGCCGCCATTTTTCCTTAAGAGCGAGTCGACTTGCCCATTTGGCAGTGTAGAAATGTAGCGTGAGCGATTAGCCGCAGCACGCTCTTCCAAGATGCACTGGTACTCATGCTGAGCCTCTTCTATTTGTCCTCCAAGTAGCAAGGATGCCTTACGCTGACACTGGGAATAGGCTATAACAAGATCCGAAGTAATGTGATGTGTCATAACGGTCTCCTTAGAATTCAAAGTCTATGGATCACCTACGCTGTAGATGATACTCTCTTAAACCTGTATCAATCCGGCCAGAACTAAGGGGTGATCTGGCTTCGTGCCAGCCTTTTCTTCTTGCTTTGAACACTGTCTAAATACCACTACTTCGCCAATAGTGAGTCTCAGACCACCACAACTAAAGGCCTTTCAATATTTTTATCTTACCAAAATAGTACGCATTGAATATGACTGAACACAATCGATAACACGACAGTACCTGTAATCACTACATTCACCTGCGTTTTCAGGTCAATATCGCATTTTTAGGGTAGAAACGAGGGTGGTAGATGGTTTTGTAAACCAGGGGTTGACGGTTCGAATCCGTCCGTTGGCTTTTTTAATTTCCGTAGATCAAGGCATAAGTAAAACAGGCCGGCTTTTAAAAAGCCGGCCTGTTTTTATCCATTTAAAATTACGGCAATCCTAAAAACTATACTTTAGACCCAGCGTAACCCAGGTTTCGTCTTTATCAGGATTGATAGTCTTATCCATTGTTACCTGGTGATAAACTCCCGGGGTAAGAGTAGTACTATCGTCCAGCTTAAAATCCGTTGAGACACCGAAGACCGCATTTGACCAGTCATGGTCCACACCTAAACCTCTGGGGTCCACGCCGTCGTTGAAAACGACTTCTGCGTGCAGCTTTAAGACCTGCTCAGGCATATCCGGCATCAAATCCTCGATCGGTAAGCCGTAATCGAGCATAAAGATATGTGCAAAACCGGAAGCAGTTCCATTGGAGAGACCTGCAATGTTCTGGCTGCCAACAAACGTGCCGCTTTCAGCAGGCCACAGCTTGACAAGAACATATGTTGGTATTAAACCTTCAACCGGTAAAATCTTCGGGAATGACATAGCCGCGGCTGCTTCCTGCAAATCGACATCTCCTGACAAACCCGCCGGGATACCATCGAGAGGGTCATCCGGGAAGTAAAAATACCTCCACCAAACCATATACTGCATCGCATAAGATTCGTCCATAAAAGCGGCATTTTTATAGAACAGCGTAGGGTCCCAACGTTCAGTGGTTTCGAATCCGCTTGCATTAGCCCTGTGTCCCTCCATCATGAAACCGAATCCGGTTCCATACAAATCCAGCATAACCGTCGGCTGGATTGCGCTCTTGTCTCCGTACACATCAATTCCCCTCCAGAGATACTTACTCTGATAGGTAACATCAAGCGAGCCATGCAGTTCGCCCTGCGCCTGCACGAGAGCCGTTGTTGCTAATAAAACAATGGCTGCAAATAATACTTTCTGCTTCATAACATTCTCCTTCGTAAAATCCGTATTACTTAATAAAATCCATCTACAACCTTATATTTATAAACCCCATACAACAACTTACCATTTTCCGCTTTTTCTCTTTTCAGCCTTAGGCAGATTCTCAAGGTCCCTGGTGTACTTCGCCAACTCTTCGGCGGGCAGCTCGTAATCCGTAAGCTTATTTGAAAGATATGCATCATATCCCAAAAGGTCCATCAAACCATGGCCGCTGTAACAGAACAATATCACTTTTTCTTTGCCTTCTTCCTTTGCTTTCTTAGCTTCATCAATCACCGCGGCCAGTGCCTGACTTGTTTCCGGTGCGGCGATGTTGCCTTCTGTTTGTGACCATGTCATAGCGGCCTTATAAGAGTCCAGTTGATGATAGGCCCGTGGTTCCAGGAGGCCTTCGACAATCGCCTGACAAACGAGCGGCGCCATACCGTGATATCTGAGGCCTCCTGCGTGAATCGGAGGCGGAACAAAAGCGTGCCCGAGCGTGTACATGGCCAGAAGCGGGGTGGTGCAGGCCGTGTCTCCAAAATCGTAAGCAAAAGGAGCACGCGTCATAGTGGGACAGGCTGTTGGCTCAACAGGAATAATTTGAATATCGGCGCCGTTTATCTTATCAGAAACAAACGGGAAAGCCAGGCCCGCGAAATTACTGCCGCCGCCGGCACAACCAATAACTATGTCCGGTTTTTTCTCTCCGGCTATTTCCAACTGCTTCTTCGCTTCAAGACCGATTATCGTCTGATGCAGCAGGACATGATTGAGCACACTACCCAGAGAATACCGGGTCTTGCCGGTGGGGTCGGTTACGGCCTCTTCAATTGCTTCACTGATAGCTATACCAAGACTGCCGGGCGTATCGGGCATCTCGGCAAGCACTTTCCTGCCGGCATTGGTTTCATTACTCGGGCTGGCGATGCAATTGGCACCCCAGACCTGCATCATAATTTTGCGAAAGGGTTTCTGGTCGAAACTGATGCGTACCATATAGACCTTGCATTCGAGTCCGATTAATTGACAGGCAAAAGCAAGTGCGCTTCCCCATTGGCCGGCACCGGTTTCGGTCGTTAATTTCTTGATGCCGAATTGCTTGTTGTACCAGGCCTGGGCAACTGAAGTATTTGGCTTATGGCTGCCGGGCGGGCTGTAGCTTTCGTCTTTGTAATAAATACGTGCCGGTGTATCCAAAAACTTCTCGAGATATACGGCCCTTTTCAAAGGTGCGGGGCGCCACCGGTAAAGAATATTAAGAATCTCATCCGGGATATCTATCCATCGCTCAGCGCTGACCTCCTGCTCAATCAGATTCATCGGAAATACGGGGGCAAGCATATCCGGTGAGACAGGATTTCCGTCAGGGCCGAGAGGTGGCAGCATGGGTGTCGGTAGATCCGCCGCAAGATTATACCATTGCTTCGGAATATCACTTTCTTTCAGTTGGATTTTCTGCTCCATTGATTTACCTCCAAAAACAGGTGTAGTAATACTGAAAACCTTGAAAAACAAAAATATAGCCCGACCAGGGGCATACGTCAAATAAAATCAGATTTTTTTGTTAAATCCGAGGTAAGATTATCGACCAAATCGTCCCAAAATATCCTGCTTTTTTTGGCTCTTCCGGGAAATG
>JAVVFI010000428.1:0-4262 GCA_032250555.1 Sedimentisphaerales bacterium | reverse complement strand
CTTAAAGGGACAACCATAAACTGAACTTCTTTTCCTTCCGGACTAGTTATTTCAACTAAATCTTTTCCCTCATATGAAGAATGCAGCAAATTCTCCGAAACATCAATTTCCGGATTGTCGCAATACTTAGTGAAACGACAGTTAGCTGTTTCCACCCTGCTTCTTCTGCCGGCAACTTCAACAGTAAGCAATGATTTAATATTTCTGTCTGATAAGTTTGCTCTTCCAAAGCTTTTACCGCCGTATGTTTTTTCAGCTAAAACGTATATTTCATCAATAGTTGCTCCTCGTGCTTCAATAAGGTCAATTAATGTACCAAGCGTTTCACCTCTGTCCAGAACGTCATCAACAATAGTGACTTTATCACCGGATTGGACACCCTGAAGAACAAGGCGGCCTCCCCTGTAATGTGCATTTTTGCCGAAATAGGGAATAAGCTTATCTGCCAACTCGTCCGAAGTCCAGCGGGCAATTGCAATATCATTTCCATTTAGAAAGGAGAGTGCCCCTGCAATATGGCCGGCACCATGCTCTTCGGCTACAACTTTTCTATCGGGTTCTATGGAACTTGCAAGGATTGACGCACAAACTCGTAGAGTTTCGGGATCTAATTTTGGAGTTAACTCTGATATTGTGCTGATTATTCTTTTTCTGTCATTATGTGCTGCAATAGTGGGCTGGTCATCATAAGCCCGAATAAATTTATGCATTATTCCACCATGCTTCTGATTTAATATTATATAACAGTTCCAGCATCAACACGACTATACAATCAGGCAGAACTTACTACAAGATATGTTAAACAAGTGACACGGCTAAAATAATCTCATAGTCATTTGTTATTAAAAACGAGTTTTATCGAAATGGCAATATTAAAAAAGGAAAGATTGTCGATAGTCGAGAGAGATGGAAGCTTCATATCTGTAAAATCTGGAGGTAATGTGACTGACAATTGGTAAACTGTCATAAAACGGGAAATCCGTTGCTTGTACATATTATATATATTACACTTACAGTCGCCATAGGATTGTCGAGGCGAAGTATGAAGAAAGGAATACTAATAGGCATCGCCGGTGCCTCCGGTTCAGGTAAAACACATGTTGCTAACAGCATCATCGAAAGACTTGGATCAGATAAGGCGGTTATAATTCAGGAAGATTCATATTACAAGGATCTGTCTGACATGCCGTATGAGGAGAGAGTGCGCAGAAACTTCGACCATCCCGATGCATTTGATTACGATCTCCTGGCCAGACATTTATTTCAACTGTTGAATGGTGAAGCTGTATCACATCCCATTTATGATTATAAGCTCCACACCCGCTCGAAAGAAACAAAGAACGTCGGACCATGTGTCTTGATTATTTTAGAGGGGATTTTAATTCTTAATAACGCGAGACTGCGAGAGTTAATGGATTTTAGTGTATTTATCGATACGGCCCTGGACATCTGTTTTGTTCGTCGCTTGAAACGGGACATAGAAGAAAGAGGGCGGACTGTGGATTCTATAATTCGGCAATATACAGAAACGGTTCGACCCATGTATATTAAGTTTATCGCTCCTTCAAAGCAATATGCAGATATCCTAATTTCCGGAGAAGGCGGGAATTCTGATGCTGTTGATAATTTGACCACCAGGATTGATGCTCTGCTTAATAATAGCAACCAATAGAGACCAAGATGGGAACATGCTATGGCGAAAAAGAAGAAAGTCACAAAAGCTTATGACAATCATGAATTCTTACATGGTCGCTCTGCCCGGCATCTGCGAGTCCTGGCGGAATTCACCGAACCTGAAGAGCGGCTGAGAAAATACGGTATTTATAACACAATAGTATTTTTCGGCTCATCTATGTCTGTCGATAACCGTACTTTCAAAAAGCAAAAGCGAGAGAGTACGGTAATGCCTGAAAAAGCCATTCAGGTGAGTAACGCGCATGAATCCTGTATCGAACTTGCTGAACGCATCACTGCCTGGTCGCAGAAGATAAAAGAGCCGACAAAGCGGTTTTATGTCTGTTCCGGCGGCGGCCCCGGCATAATGGAAGCGGCTAATAAAGGCGCAAAGCTGGCGGGCGGAAAGTCTATAGGCTTTAACATAACCCTTCCTCTTGAACAGTTTCTCAATCCTTATGTTTCACCGGAGCTTAGTTTCAACTTTCATTACTTTTTCATACGCAAATTCTGGTTTTTATACTATGCCAAAGCGTTAATCGGTTTTCCGGGCGGTTTTGGTACCCTGGATGAGGTTTTTGAACTGCTTACCTTACTGCAGACTAAGAAGATTGAAAAAAAAATCCCTGTCGTACTCTTCGATAAAACGTTCTGGAACGAAGTTATTAATTTTAAAGCGTTGCAGGAATATGGCACCATCAGGTCAGCGGATTTAAAACTATTTAAGATTTTAGATAGTGTCGATGAGGCTTTTGAATATATAACGGGACAACTAACAAAGTTGTATCTCTGAACCGCGTCCAAAATGAGTATCAGCCCAACAACATGCATTAGTCGATATTGTTGTCCCTCGATAAATAAAAATGTTTCTAAAAGGCCAAAAGATTTGATGAGGTGTTTATGCAGCTTGATGTATATGCTCTTGGCAATGCATTAGTAGATATCCATGTACAGGTTGAGGATTCGCTTCTTACAGAACTCGGCCTTGAAAAGGGGAAGAGGTACGTCACCGAGCGCTGTCGTCAGAAAGAGATCTTGCAAAAGCTGCTTGGATTCAACAGTCTAAAGAGTGCTCAAAAAGCGGGTAACTGCAGACAGCCGCGGGAGGAACGGCGGCGAACACGATGTATGGCATTTCGCAACTGGGCGGCCGGACAGGATTTTGTGGAAAAATTGCAAACGACGAACTCGGGACTATCTACGCCGAACACATGAAGCAAAGCAGCGTTATTTTCAAAGAAAACACAGGACAGGGGAGTACGGGAACATGTGTTGTCTTGATTTCCGAAGACGCCCAGAGAACTATGCTCACCTGCCTTGGAATTTCTGGCGAGATCGATTACGAAGACATTGATGAGGAACTGCTCAAGCACAGCCGGTATATCTATCTTGAAGGATTTCTTTTCGAAAGCGAATGTGCCTCCCGAACCATGCTCAGAGCAGTTGCAACTGCCAAAAAAAATGGTGTAAAGATAGCTCTGACCACATCCGATGCAACTTGTATCGATCAGTACGGTGACATGCTCATACAGTTCATACAAAATGACGTTGACCTGCTTTTTGCCAATACCCTGGAAGCTCGGGCGCTCAGCGGCGCCGATAACAATGATGCGGCTTTGCAGGTTCTTTCCGACTGGTGTGAAGGAATTGCCATGACCGATGGAGAGCGTGGTTCAATGATTAGCTTTAACGGTGAAATTACAAAGATTGCGCCGAACAGGGTCGCCGCAGTGGACACTACAGGAGCCGGTGACGCGTACGCGGCAGGATTGTTATACGGAATTACTCGTGGCCGTACGGCTCGGGAAAGCGGCAAAATAGCAAGCTTGTTTTCTGCCCAGGTTGTCACTCAAATCGGCCCCCGCTGCAAAGGTGAGATACCGCCCGAGTTGAAACAACTGCTGTAACGTACAGAAATATCATACATCATCTATTGCCTATGTTCTTATCACCTCTTGAAAGCAGCAATTTGCACAGTAACCGGGCCAAGCAAACCTGATTTCAATAGAGGTAATTTCATTTTATCCAAACGTTTTGTTGTAAAGATGTAACGCCCTGCCGGCCATTTCTTACCTTCAAGTAATCCAGAAGGCCAATTTACCGTTCTGACGTTAGCATCCGGCTCCTGCTGGTCACCGAGCAAGCGGTTAGTCCAGAGATTGGCCACATCGATCTCCAGTCGATTGTCCTTTGGCCGTACGGTATGGGTAATTTTCACACGCCAGGGCGCTGTCCATATAACACCAAGGTCATTCCCGTTAAGGCGTACCCTGGCTATATGATGGACAGTACCTAAATCAAGGTAGATATCCCCATCTGAGGGATGAAAATCAGGCAGGTCGAAAGATTTCCTATAGGTCGCGATGCCCGAGTAATATTTAATACCGCGTTCACTACGGTCCGTCCAGTCCTCAAGCTCGTTAAACACGATATTTTCCGGGCCGCCCCACTCTGTATCAAATGAAATATCCCATGGTCCATTCAAAGCAGCTATCTGTTTCGATTCCGGAAAGTTTGTCTCCCGCAGGACATTTCTGGGTCGTTCTATTTTCTTGCATGAAAAGACCACAAAGAAACTCTCATAAGGT
>JAVVFI010000427.1:0-4271 GCA_032250555.1 Sedimentisphaerales bacterium | reverse complement strand
GAAGAGATAATATTGGCCCTTTTCCAGCTCTCCGAGATAAATCGAGTAGTTGCGGATATTACATTCTTTTATCTGTTTCAGTACTCCCGGCCAGACATCTGCGTGTACTTCTTTATATTCTTCGAGTTTTTCAGCTTTTACTCCGATGACGCTGCCATAGCGTGTCACTTTTTGCTGTGTACATCCGGCAAATATAAAGCTAAAGACCAGTAATGCGGTGGTAACTATCGTAAACTTAGTGTAATTTCCCATTTCAATATTCTCCTTTCGATATTATTAGAACTGCCCTTTAAAGTTGTCGGCATTGGCTTTTGTTATCGGTGGGCAACTGACCGGATAAGCCTTGTCGAGTTTTTCTCCCTGAAGATGCTTGACTGCCAGGCGGATTGCACTGCGGCCTTCTTCCTCTGGCTGCTGATAGCTGGTTCCCGTGAGTATTCCCTGCTTGATTGCCTCTATTGCTTCCTTGCTGCCGCCCATACCTACAATTTTGATGTCTGTGCGTCCGACCTTTTGGCATACCTGCGCCGCAGCGATAGCGAAATTATCTCCGTGAGCATAGACGCCGCTGAGGTTTGGGTACTTTTGCAGAAGTGTCTGCATTTCGGTCTTTACAATGTCACGTTCGCCTCTGTGGGGGATACGTGCAATTGGTTTGATGTCCGGATAGTCCTTAAGCACGTCACGCAGGGCATTGCTCCTCGCAACCTCGGGCCCGGTTCCAAGATGCTGGTGGAATTCAACGAGCTGGCCCTTTCCATCCATTGCTTCGGCCAGAATCCTTGCTGATGTCACTGCGCCTGCATAGGTATCAGTGCCGGTGTAGCAGATATATTCGCAATCGGCGCCGATTTCACGATTGACAATAATGACGGGAATGTTGCTGCGGTTGAGCATCTGCACGCCTCGCACGAGTGGTTCTTTCTTCATTGGCACCAGGCAGACCACATCCACACGTTTGGCAATAATTTCTTTTATCTGTTCGATTTGCAGGACCGGGTCTTCCTTGGCGTTGAGGATTGTGACATCGACACCGAGTTT
The DNA here is from genome assembly GCA_032250555.1 of Sedimentisphaerales bacterium. Classification (GTDB taxonomy): domain Bacteria; phylum Planctomycetota; class Phycisphaerae; order Sedimentisphaerales; family Anaerobacaceae; genus NIOZ-UU13. The sequence continues at coordinate 3,230 of JAVVFI010000427.1, read as the reverse complement.
TTGGGCTTCGTCCTTTGCTCCAAGACGCATATTCTGCCAGTAGGGGTGATCCAGTGTCATCAAAAATCCGATCTGTTGTTTTTGCGGCCGGCGATCTTTGCAGCCGCTTGCCACAATAGCCAAAAGCACTATAATTCCAACCATAGTTTTAGTCACTTTGACGAGATTCATCCTGAAATCTTCCTTTCTAATCTTAATTTTGTTTTTCAAAGATACTACTTACGGCTGCGTTTTTTTGCGAGTACGTCAACTGTTACAACAATAACAATAATCAGACCTGTAACAACTTTTCGGTACTCTGCTCCGACACTGAATTGTGTCAAAAGATTGTCAATCACACGCAGCAAAAGCACTCCGGTCAGTGTTGCGGTCAGGCCGCCGCTGCCGCCGCCCAATGGAGTGCCGCCTACAATGACGCTGGCGATAACATCAAGTTCCTTCCCTGTATGGCTTTCAGACTGGGCGGTTGCAGTCATAGCCAGAAATATGACTGCGGCAATAGCACAGGTCAGGCCGCAGAGCATATAGGTCATCATCTTTATCTTGTGGGTATTTACACCGGCCAGCCAGGCGGCTTCCTCGTTGCCGCCTATGGCAAAAATATAATGCCCGAAACGTGTGAACCGCAGCAGGTATGTGCCAATGCCGAAGACCACCAGAAAGAGCACAATTGGCATAGAAATCTGGCAGCTATGACCGAAGATTGGTATTTGTGCGTCGTAAATCCAGCTAAACTGATTGCGAAGTGCAATGTCGGCAACCTGTTTGGCCTGGCCGCCGCGGGTGAGGATAAGCGCAATGCCGCGAAACACGAGCATTGTGCTTAGGGTTACAACGAAAGGATTTACTCCTACCCGGGCAATAAGCACGCCGTTAATAGCACCGAGACTGATCCCAACCAGAGCGGTCAATAGCAGCGCGGCTGAAATCGCTACCACAGCACCATAAGAAGAAAGACTGTCCATAGTCAGTACAAGGACCACACTGCAGACAGCGGTGTTGGATGCCACGGACAAGTCAAATCCGCCTGCTATCATTACAAAGGTCATACCGACGGCTATGATACCAAGTGCTGCGGCATTTGTCAGAAGGTTGTCAACAAGGTTAGTCCAGCTAAAAAACGTAGGACTCCTGAAGGAAGCAAAGGCACACAGAACCGCCAGCAGAATCAGTATAGAAGCCTGTTGCAGCTTCTTAAATGAAAGAGTTCTTCGAGCTCCACTGGTTTCGGGCTTGTTGGTATCTTTACTCATTCAGCCTTTGTCCTTTCTCGCGCATTGGGCGAAAAGTTCATCCTCGTCGGTTTCAGTTCCGGACATTTCACCGACCAATCGGCCATTTCGAATGACCAGTATGCGGTCGGCCAGTTTGGTAATCTCTATCAGCTCAGATGAGATGAGAATTATTGCCTTTCCTGCGCAGGCCAAATCCATAATAAGCCTGTACATTTGTGCCTTAGTGCCGACGTCGATACCCTGAGTGAGTTCGTCGAAAATAATCACATTCGAGTCGGCTGCCAGCCATCGGCCGACAACGACTTTCTGTTGATTACCGCCGCTTAGGCTTTGTATTTCCATTTTCAAATCGGGAGGATCAACACTCATTCTTTCAATCATTTCTTGAGCGCGATTAGTGAGGCGCCGCAGAGACTGGAATCCGAAAGCGCCGCTAAGCCGTTCGAGTATGCTGATATTGAGATTCTCACAGACCGATCTTCCTGTAATGTTGCCTTCAATTTTGCGATTTTCAGGGACCATACCGATTCCGAGGTTACTGCATAAATTAGGAGAGCGCAATTGAATGGGCTTGCCTTGGAATTCAACTTTCCCCGAAGCTTTGTCAGCTCCGAAAATCGCTCGGACGATTTCGGTGCGTCCCGAACCTACCAGACCGGCGATACCTAATATCTCACCGGCGCGAACCTCGAAAGAGATGTTTTCAAAGACACCCGGTCTGCTTAAGCTGTTTACTTGAAGGATAGTTTTTCCCGGGCGGTTCTTTTTTTCAGGAAATATCTCACCTAAATCGTGTCCGAGCATCATACGGGTCATATCTGATATTTCGCATTCGTCAATATTTTTAGTGCCTACTACTTTACCATCACGAAGTACGGTAACACGGTCGGCAATCCGGGGAAGTTCTCCCAGCCGATGTGAAATATAGACAATCGCCATCCCCCTGTATCTGAGATCTTCGATTACCTGGAACAGCTTGTCAATATCTTCACTGCCAAGTGAAGCTGTGGGTTCGTCGAATACAAGCAGCTTAACATTGCGGCGTACTGCGCCGGCGATTTCAACCAGACATTGCCGGGCCTTACTTAACCTGCTTACCGGCTCATCAGGATCCAGATCGAATCGCAGATACTTAATGGCCTTAAATGCCCCGTCCCTGATGGATGTCCTGTCTATTTTCTGTATCCACTGGCTGGACTTCTCGTCACCGAGCATAATATTCTCGGCTACGGTGAAATTAGGCAGTACGCTCAGTTCCTGGTAGATAACAGCGATACCCATATCGCGAGCCTGGTGTGGATTGCTAATTCTGATATTACGTTCGTCGAATGTTATGCGGCCACGATAATCGTCAAATCGACCCGCAAGCACGTTCATTAGTGTTGATTTGCCTGCGCCATTCTCGCCGATGAGCGCATGAACCTCACCGCCGCGGACGTCAAAATCCACTTCGTCAAGTACCCGCGTACCTGAAAATTCCTTCACGATGTCCTGCATTCGCAGGATTTCACAATCATTTAAAGACATTTAATCATACACCGTTTATCTTTGAAAATAACAGGCACTATACTCGCCAATTGCATCAAACATGGCAAGGATATTTTGATGGCTGTTGATAGATTGTTCTTTACCAATATTTTTCAAAGCTTCTTGAAAATAATCAGTTGTTTAAGGTATTATGTAAATAAGAGAACTTACTCTATTTTAGACATAGGTAGTTTATTGAATATTACATCACGAAAGCGCGTTTTAACGGCGTTTGCACATGCCGAACCCGACCGTGTGCCTTGCTGGTGCGGGGCCTCTGTCGAATTCTGGGAAAAAGCCAAACATGAGCTTAAGCTTGATGACGAAGGCCTGCGCGAGCGATTCGGGGATGATTTTCGACGGGTATTCGCCAAATATGACGGTCCGGAATTTTCACTGTCAGAGGGCGCCACATCGAGAACCATATTCGGAATAGAGCGGCAGGGGATGGGATACGGTCAGCCGATG
>JAVVFI010000426.1:0-4282 GCA_032250555.1 Sedimentisphaerales bacterium | reverse complement strand
AGCCACTGTTGGCTTGAGCCTCAACAGTATTTTAGACGAACCGCCTAATGGCGGGTTTTTAGAGTGGACTCATATAATTAAAGTTTAAGGAACAGCGTTTTAATAAAATTTGTAATTTGAGGTGTTGAAATGGATAGACGAAACTTTCTGAAAAAATTTGGAGCGGCTGTAACAGTTGCTTTTACGAGTAACTTATGGGCGACTCAGAAGACAGAAAAAGACAATGTCCCGAATATTCTTTATATAATGTCCGATGACCATGCAGCGCATGCGATAAGTGCCTACAAAAGCCGATTAGCAAAAATAGCGCCAACACCAAATATCGACCGCCTGGCGAAAGAAGGCATACTTTTTGATAATTGTTTTTGTACCAATTCAATTTGTGTACCCAGCAGGGCGACGATACTGACCGGCCAATATAGCCAGACAAACGGTGCTCTGGATTTGGGTGGCCGGCTCGAACCACAAAGACAATATCTTCCCAGACTGATGAAAAAGGCTGGTTATGAAACTGCTATGATTGGCAAGTGGCATTTAAAAGAGGAGCCTGCGTTCGATTATTATTGTGTGCTGCCGGGGCAAGGCTCTTATTTCAATCCGATTCTTCGTGAGTCAGGGGGGCAATGGCCAAAGAACGAAAAGCGGTTCTCCTCTTATAATTCCCTACACTCTTCAGACGTTATTACCGATACATCGCTCAAGTGGCTCAAAGGAAGAGACAGGTCGAAGCCTTTCTTTCTGATGCACCATTACAAGGCACCGCATGATAATTTCGAAAATGCCGAGCGCTATGACTGGCTATTCAATGATGTGGATATTCCTGAGCCTGTGAGTTTGTGGAGGCAGCCGAAACACGGTTCGAAAGCAACAGAAGGAATGGGAACATCCATTGGTAAGCGTAATAAGCGAAGGAATATGGGACACCATATGTTTGTTGACCAGTCGCTGTCCGAAGAACAGTACAAGCGGACTGCTTATCAGCGTTATTTGAAAAAGTATCTGCGGTGTGTTCGTGGGGTGGATGATAATTTGGGCCGGTTGTTTAAATATCTCGACGACAGCGGACAAATAGACAATACAATAATTATATATACGTCTGATCAGGGTATGATGCTTGGCGAGCATGACTATATCGACAAACGCTGGATGTATGAAGAATCGATGCGGATGCCGTTTCTGGTAAGATATCCCGGGATGATTAAGCCGGGGGCTCGCACAGATGAGATTATCAATAACACTGACTTTGCGCCTACGATATTGGAACTGGCGGGGATTAAGGCTCCCGGCTACATGCAGGGGCGAAGTTTTGTTCCTTTGTTGCAGGGCAAAACACCTGCCGACTGGCCCAGGTCAACTTATTACCGCTACTGGATGCACATGGCGCACCACGACAATCCGGCGCATTTCGGTGTTCGGACAAAAGAATACAAACTGATATTTTTCTACGGTCAAAACTACAAGAAGGGCGGGCCGAAACCGACCCGGCCCGGCTGGGAACTGTATGATATGAAAAACGACCCACATGAAATGAATAATCTGTACGGTGAGTCTAAATATGCTGCCGTAATTAAAGAACTGAAGGCCGAGCTGCTGCGATTAAGGAAGAAGCATAACGAAACTGATGAAAGATATCCTCATATTCAAAAAGTGATTGATGAATATTGGGACAGTTGAGTGACTTTCCGGCATTGTGTAGATAAATCGGTAGGAGGAATCTAATGACATTTCAGAAATCACCTTTTCGATGGAACACTGCTTTTGTATCGTATGCGATGATTATTGTTTGTTTGGGTACGGCTTCGTTTGCTCAAAATGCTCACCGTGAGGACGGGGCTGTATTGTCAGTGCGAAAAAAGCAATTATCACGCCCGATGCTTCTGTTCACTGCAGAGAAGCTGGGGCGGCTGCGCAAACGCATTGACGAAGACAAACTATTCAATGAGGCATGGGGCAAGCTTATCGGGCGAGCGGATAGGCTACTCGATGCGAAGCTTGTTTCAAAGGAATATGCTGAGGGTGGAGCCGGTCAGCACGGCAACTACGGCCGGCCGAGTAGTCAGATTACCGATATGGCCGGTACTCTTGGACTGGCTTATCAGATGACCGGTGAGAAGAGATATGCTAAGAAACTAAGAGATGCACTTATACACTACGGAACTTTAAGTCGATGGGCGGGTGATGCGCATCGTGAACCGCCCTGGCATTCGGAATTGAATACGGCCAGGTTCTGCTATGGTTATGCGGTTGGATATGACTGTATTTATGATTTTCTCTCTGAGCAGGAGAGGAAGACAATAGCCGGCTCAATGGTCAGGCTCGGTATCAAACCTACGTTGGATGATTGGATTCTGGGTGAAAAACGTATTCACGCGCTGGATTCGATGGGACATAACTGGTGGAGTGTATGTGTATCGATGGCGGGACTGGCGGCTTTGTCGCTGCTGGATGATGTACCGCAGGCGGCGGATTGGGTTCAGGATGTTTCACAGGCCTTTCCGGAGTTTTTTAATTATAAGGGAAATGTTCTGCAAAACAAGACAGCCAATTTTGATCAAAAAGGTGCTTTTTACGAAAGTGTTAATTATGCCGATTATGCTCTCAGGGAATATCTGCTGTTTCGGCTTGCCTTTACGAATGTATTCGGCAAATCATCGGCACCTGATATTCCTTTGCTTGAGAAGGTTGGGGATTTTTTTATTCACACATGCTATCCGGCTTCTGATGATATGATGTCTGTAAATTTTGGAGATAGCAGTCTGCATGCAACAGGGTCACGGACTATACGGTTGCTGCTTGCCAACGGCTATGATGCTCCGGAATATCACTGGTATTTAGGCCGGACCGATTCGGGATTGGGTGACCCTGTAGGGCTGGTTTATTATGAGTTGAATCAAAGAGAATCCCTGCCGAATGATTTTACGAAGTCGATGCTGTATCAGGACATCGGTTGGGCTGTTCTTCGCTCCTCCTGGCAGGATGATGCGACCATGCTGGCTGTAAAGTCGAGTTTTGCGTGGAATCATGCGCATCCAGACGCGGGCTCTTTTATACTGTTTCATAAGGGCAAACCCCTGATTATCGATTCCGGCAATTGCTCATACAGCAGACGGGAATATACGAGCTACTACCGTCACAGCAAAGCACACAACGTTATTCTTATCGATGGTCACGGGCAGAATCCTGAAGACTGCGGCAACGGTGACCGTGGTACGGTAACACAAGGGCGGATACACAAGCTGATAGATACTCCGGGATTGAAGTATATATTGGCCGATGCAACCGGGCCGACATCCTGGAAATTTTCGCGTAATTACCGTCATTTTTTGTGGCTTGGTGGTGCGATACTGATATTCGATGATGTGCGAACTCACGAACCTGGCAAGTTCGAATGGCTGCTGCATTATCAGGATAAGGCGGACAGGCAGGGCGGAAAGATTATGCTGTCCAATGGAGATGCCCGGGCGGTTGTGCTGCCATTGTTTCCGGAAGAGATAAATATAGCCGAGAAAAAGGGTTTGAAAGATCATGATCCTGATACCGAGGTAACTTACTTAGCCTTGTCGCCCGAGGAGGTCGGACGGGAGAATAAGTTCATAACGGCAGTGCTTCCATTAGGTTCCGGTGATAAAGAACCGGCAGTGCAAATCGAACGATTAAAAGCCAACGATGCTATAGGTGTTCGGCTCATCGAAGGAGAAATGGTTACGGATGTATATCTGAATTTGCGGGCGGATGGCCGAAAGATGCATCGCAATAGTTGTAATATTATTGACGGCTGGGATACAGATGCGTACATATTCGCTGTTACCCGCCCAAAAAGAGCTGATAAGAATGACCCGGATTCAGTGGAGAGATACTTTGTTGCCTGCGGCAGTTATCTGCGCAGGGACGGCAGTGTCTTGCTCGATTCGCTCTCAAAGGTTTACACAGTCTTTGTACCTGAGGAATGATTATTTCTGTACATAAAGAAACAGTTTTAATATGATTTATAAAAATAACTGGTTTTTGTTCAGGAGGACATACTATGAGTGAAAACATTTGCACACGACGCGGTTTTTTGAAGGCTGCCGGAGCCGGCTTAGTTGCCTTATCTATGCCTGGTATTCCTGCCTTTTCAAAGGAACACAACAAACCCAACATCCTGTTCATCTTTGCCGATGACCAGTGTTTTGAAACATTGCGGTCTTTGGGCAATGATGAAGTAGAAGATTTATTAGATTGCTACGCGGGTCATGGCATGCTCGATAGAGACGGCGATGATGTTCGGGTGCGAGATAGGCTC
>JAVVFI010000425.1:0-4312 GCA_032250555.1 Sedimentisphaerales bacterium | reverse complement strand
CTCCTTACTTTCTTCTATCATCGCATTCACCTGTTTTTCATCAATTCTTTCGATCAGTCGTTTGAATTTATTTATCTTGTGATCCTCCAGCACCGTCCCGATATCTTCGAAACTTAATTTATCGACATTAAGAAATTTCTCCACCTTCTCAGCATATTTTGGCATAATGGGTTTGAGGTATATCGTCAGTATGTGGACGGCGTTTATTACGGCGGTCAGGGTTGTTCGAGTTTTTTCCAAATCAGTTTTTATCGTTGTCCACGGTTGATTCTGTTCGACATATCGGTTTGCCTCATCGGCCAAAGCCGTTATTATTCTGACTGCGGCGGAATATTTAAGGTTCTCGTAGTGTTCGATAATCTGCTCTTTTGCGGCGGTGAGCTTATTGATTAACTCAATGCCTTGTTCATCTAATTGGCCGAGTTGGCCGGACATTTTTTTTGTCAGCATCGGGCCCGATCGCGAAGCAAGATTTGCGAATTTGCCCACCAGATCTGAATTGATTTTATTTATGAAATCGTCTACTTTCAAATCTATGTCATCTATACTGTCCGTCAGTTTGCTTGCGTAATAGTATCTCAGATATTCCGGGTTCAGGTGCTTTAAGTAAGTACTTGCCTTAATGAATGTTCCGCGCGATTTGCTCATCTTTTCGCCGTTCACAGTCAAAAAGCCGTGAACGAAGAGCTTATTGGCGGTTCGAAAGCCCGCTCCCATCAACATGGCCGGGAAAAACAATGAATGAAAATACATAATATCTTTACCGATAAAATGGTAAAGCTCATATTCATTGGGGCTGTCCCCCACGGGATTGGTGCCCGGCCATATTTTATCGAAATCGAGGTTGTTGTTATCGCAGTAGTTTTTAGCTGAAGCCATATAGCCTATAGGTGCATCCAGCCAGACATAGAAGAATTTGTTTTCTTCTCCGGGTATTTTAAAGCCGAAATACGGGCCGTCGCGGGATATGTCCCAGTCCCTCAGGCCTGTATTGAACCATTCATCAAGTTTGTTTGCCACCGATTTTTGTATATGCCCTGAGGCGATAAGATCTTTAAGACGCTGCTCGTAGTCACCGAGCTTGAAAAAATAATGATCAGATTTTTTCAGGACGGGTGTTGTCCCGCAGGTTGAACAACAGGGATTTATCATGTCCGTCGGTTGATAGGTTGCGCTGCAAACTTCACAGGAATCACCGTATTGGTTCTCGGCTTTGCATTTCGGGCAGGTGCCGCGGACAAATCTGTCCGGCAGCGACATTTTGCAGTTTTCGCAATAGCTCTGCTCCACTTGTCGGCTAACGATTGAGCCGGCTTTGTTCAGACGGTTAAAGATTAGCTCGCTGAAGTATTTATTTTCAGGTGAGTGGGTCGAGTAAAAATTATCATATTCGATGTAAAAATCATCAAAATCCTTTTTGTGCTCTTTGTGCATTCGCTCAATTAGCTGTTCGGGACTGATACCGGCGGCCCGGGCACTTATCATAATAGGTGTCCCGTGAGCATCATCGGCCCAAAAGTAAAAACATTCGTTGCCGCATATCTTCTGAAAGCGCACCCAGATATCGGTCTGTAGATATTCCACCAGGTGCCCTAAATGTATTGGGCCGTTTGCATAAGGCAGGGCGGATGTTACGGCGATTTTGCGATGCATTATTCTTCCTTGAAGATTATTTCTCTTTAGGTTCCCGCTTATTTTGCTTGTTTTGGGGAGGGGGATTATCCTGTTTCTTCTTTGCCATTTCAGATGCGGGAATTATCTCGATCTCTTCTACTCCGACAGCGGCCTTATCTCCATTTTCGTATTCGATGACAACAAGCTGTGTCAATATTTGGGTATCTATAACTTTGCCCCGGCCATCTTTGGTCTTAACTTTGGTATTCTTTTTTGGCAGTCGTTTTTTCCCCTCGGTGTATGTTTCATCCTCATACCGCAGGCAGCACTTCAATCTGCCGCAGTAGCCGGAGATTTTTGCCGGGTCGAGAGTTGCCTTTTGCATTTTAGCCATTCGCATATTGACAGGTTTTAAGAGCTTAAGAAATCTTTGGCAGCAGCATTGTTGCCCACAGCTTTCAACATCGCCGAGAAGTTTGGCCTCATCACGAGACCCGATTTGACGCATTTCGATTCGTGTCTGGTATTCCTGGGCGACTTTTTTTACTAATTCACGAAAATCCACTCGCCCATCGGACATAAAGTAAAATATGATGCGCTCCCCGCCGAATACGTGCTCCACATCGACGATTTTCATCGGAAGTCCCATCTTTTTCACGATGTTCCTGCAGCATTCCATCTCTTCTTGTGCAATTTTTCGCAGATGCCGTTCTTCGCTTACATCAGCAGAGCAGGCATAACGGATGAATTTACCGACATGGTCGGGTGCAAAATCTATACCGCTGTCATCGTAATAATCTTGTATTTGCTCGTCGCTTAATTTAAATTGACCGCCCTTATAGGCCGTAAGCTGCCCTACGAGGTAGCCTAATTCCAGGCCTCTGTCGGTTTTTATTACGACACGGGCCGTGGTCTTGGATATTTTCGTTTCATGGTGCTCGAAGAAGCCGAGTGTGTTCATTCGGCCATAGCGAACCAGCATATATTTTTTATTTTTTGTCTGTCTGGGTCTTTTTACTGTATTTTTTGGCATTCAGGTTACCCCGATTGATAATAAGCTATACTAAGGTTAAACACCTATTCTATCAGACTCTGCCAGATTTAACAATAGATGTTCGAAAATAAGCTTTTCATTGACGCTGGACTCTATCCAGTGCAGCATCTCGTAGCAGTCGGATATTTTTTCAGCGGCCAACTCGGCGTCAAAGCGGCCTGACAGATTCCTTATCTTATCTTTCTGGTCGAAATTGATTGCTTCTTTTTCGCTCATGGCAGTTAGATTCATCACATCATAAAGGGCGGATATGATAACTTGGATAATGGTCTTTGCTGCTCTGCGATTGATGTCTTTTTTGCTGATTGTCTCATCAAGATCGCCCCAGGCGGCTGCGATTTTTTTACATTTGTTAAGGGATTTCTCAGCAAGGCTCAGGGAATCGGCAATTTCGTAGCTGGCTAAGGAGCTTATCAATTCCTTTTTGGTTTCATAAAGGTTTGCTCCGGCCATTTCGAGTTGCGCCCACTGGTATGCTGTCCCTAAGCTGCCCTGGGCCAGACGAGCGAAATATCGCCCCTGCGTTTCTTCAAGGCCGGTCTCCTGCAGTTTTTCGATTATATGATCTTCGTCAATCGCGCCGAATCTCAATATCTGTGATCTTGACTTTGTTGTCGGTAAGAGCTTGTCCAGGCGAGTGCACAAAAGGATAATGGTGCAATATTCCGGCGGTTCTTCCAAAACTTTTAACAGGGCATTTTGTGAGGAGGCATTGAGTCTTTCAGCTTCGCTTATTACAAAAACCTTTCTTTCTGAAAGCGTCGGCCTGTTCGATACCTTCTCAACAAGAAACTCTCGAATGACATCTATCGGCAAATCCACGGGGGGAGCTTTGCTTTTGCCATCTTTCGTGAATTCTCGCAATTCCTTATAGACGTGATTGAAGTCCGGGTGTGAACCCGCTTCGAAAAGTTCACACGCCCGGCATACCCCGCAACTGTCGGAGAAATCATTTTCTGTAATAGGCTTCTGGCAAAGGAGTAATTTGGCCCACTCTCGCGCGGTTTTGAATTTGCCGACACCTTCTGCCCCCGCAAATATATAAGCATGAGCCCATTTGCCCGAGGAAAAGGCCCTTTGCAAAATATCTACTGCTTTGTCCTGACAAAATATTTCTTTGATTGACATCTATATAACCTCAAAGTTCGGTTCCATCACGCCACAATTTTTCAAATTCTTTTTCAAATTCCTCGTAGAGCCAGCCATCTCTATTTAATTCAATTGTAAGTGTTGATTTACTTGGTTTTTTATAAAAATGAGGACCCACAAACATAACATTGTCTATTTTGAAAATCATTGTGGTTAGTGGTGTATCGATTTGTTTTATGTTGATATTTTCAAAAGTGCTGAACTTTTCCCTAAGCCTATCAATGCTATTTTTCACAGATTGATAGCTCTTGCCTTCTAATGTGGCTCGATGCTTAGAAAATTCACTCTCAGGATTCACAACGAGCATCCGAATGTCAATAGAAGGGATTTGTCCAACTTTTTCTATTATTAAATCAACATAGCTTTCATAAAAGGCATTCAACGAATATCCTGTTATGTCTAACTTACTGTTTAAATTATTCATTAAAAGGTCGTATTTGTCCAAGTCTCTCTTAGGGAAGACTTGGTCCAATCCACCGTCTAATATGACGTTAT
>JAVVFI010000424.1:0-4361 GCA_032250555.1 Sedimentisphaerales bacterium | reverse complement strand
CGAATGAAATCCGGTTCGGTGGCCTCAGAAACTTTGATATTGGTCCCTTCGAGACCGTTCTCGTCGACGAGCTGATCCCCTACGTCGATGCCAACTTCCGTACGCTCTCCGATCAATCCCATCGCGCCATGGCCGGCCTCTCCATGGGCGGAATGGAAACCAAGTCGATTACCCTGAAGAATCTCGATAAGTTTTCGCACATCGGTCTCTTCAGCGGCGGAACAATCTCTATGAATGATGCTAATGATACGCCCGGTTTCAGGGAGAAGGTTAAGCTGGTATTCGTTAGCTACGGCAGCCGCGAACTCGACGGTGGACGAAGCAGACGCGGCGGCGATCCCAAGGCGAACGCCGACGCATTGAAACAAGCCGGTATCAACAGTTTCTTCTACGTCTCCCCGGATACGGCCCATGAGTTCCTGTCATGGCGCCGCAGCCTGCATCAGTTCGCTCAACTGCTTTTCAGGGAAGGCTCTTCCGGTTCCAGCGCTCCTTCTGCTGTATTGGTTCCTGCACGCGGCGACTCGACTTCGAGAGGCGCCCGCAGAAGTGGTGGACGACCTCGATTCGGCGGACCGATCGAGCTGGGCCCGGACGACAAACCTGCCTTCGACGATCCTCCCGCGGGATTCAGGGCCAGGCGTGAGAATATTCCTCACGGCGAGCTTACGATGATTGAGTATGATTCAAAAACCGTCGGAACCCGTCGTAAGATGCTCATCTACACTCCGCCCGGCTATTCAACCAATAAGAAGTATCCCGTGCTTTATCTGCTGCACGGCATCGGCGGTGATGAGACAGAATGGAAGCGCCTATGCCAGCCGGAGAACATCCTGGATAACCTGCTGGCTGATAACAAAATCAAGCCGATGATAGTTGTCATGCCCAACGGACGGGCCCAGAAGAACGACCGTGCCGAAGGCAATGTCTTCGCCAGCGCACCTGCTTTCGCCGCTTTTGAAGGCGACTTGCTCAACGACCTAATTCCAGCCATTGAGACTAGGTACTCTGTTTACACCGACCGTGAGCATCGAGCTTTAGCGGGCCTGTCAATGGGCGGAGGCCAGTCCCTGAACTTCGGCCTCGGTCACCTTGATGTTTTCGCCTGGATCGGCGGATTCTCATCAGCCCCCAATACTAAACCTCCCGCAGAACTCGTACCTGATCCAGCCGCCGCCAGAGAGAAGTTGAAGCTCTTATGGCTGGGCTGCGGCAATAAGGACGGTCTTATCCGCATTAGCCTGGGAGTCCACAATTACCTTAAAGAAAAAAACGTTCCTCATATCTGGCACGTGGATTCCAACGGCCACGACGGAACCGAATGGGCCAACAACCTCTATCTCTTTGTACAACACATATTCAATTAGCCCAATGTCGAGATGTAAGGAACAGTTGTGAAATCAAAACAAACAATCACGATGATGTGCTTTGCGGTTCTCATGGTTGGTGTGGTTTCGGGCACTTATCCCCAAAGGAATTATATTATTGATACATTTACTCTCAACATGTACTTAATCCGATAGAAGTGAAAAATTTCTGATAAATATTCAGAATTTCGCAAAATATTGACATTATTTTGGACCTAATATATGCAAAATTAACATTCATGGAGTCATTTTGGCTACATAATGTCACTTGAAAATCAGAGTGTTTTTCAGCAAAATTGCAACCATCTATCACATGCTCATACTTGAAACATAAACATATTTCTGATAGGATAACTTGTTCCTGTAAGGAAATCATTTCTTCCTCAGGCGAATAACGGCTTGTTTTACCACCGTATTTGGAATATACAGATATAACACCACCAAGCAGGAGAGTATTTTATGAAAATCAAATACAACAAATCTATCAAGTTCTTAAAACAAACTTTTGCACAGTTCATAGTTGGCGCTATTACCGTTTGTCTTATTGGTAACACTTGTGTAAATGCCGCTGATCCACTCCGCATGAGACGCGCCGATGCATTTCTCGGAATCCATTTTGATTTTCATGCTGGCGAGGATTGCAATCGCATCGGTGAACGAACTACACATAGGATGGTCGAGCTAGTCATCGATAAGGTCAAACCAGACTACATTCAGATCGACTGTAAAGGGCATCGTGGCTATTCAAGCTATCCAACAAAGGTGGGTAATCCGGCACCAGGATTCGTCGGTGATCCATTGCGAATCTGGCGAGACGTCACGCGCAAACGCGGCGTCCCCCTCTTTATGCACTATTCAGGTGTCTGGGATAGTAAAGCCATCGCCGATCATCCTCAGTGGGCAGTGATCAATAAGGATGGAAAGCCTAATGACAGGGCCACCTCCGTGTTCGGACCGTACACTGATGCTCTGATGATTCCTCAACTTCGTGAACTGGCCGGTGAGTATGGTGTGGATGGTGTCTGGGTTGATGGTGATTGCTGGGCAACCACGCCTGACTACGGTGAAGTGGCTGTCCGTAAATTCTGTAAACAAACTGGAGTCAAGACTGTTCCACAGAAGATAGGCGAACCCTATTGGAACGAATGGATGGATTTCCATCGCGAAGGTTTCCGCAACTACGTACGCCATTACGTTGATGAATTAAAGGCATCCCATCCGAACTTTCAGATAATCAGCAATTGGGCATTTAGCGACCATATGCCCGAAGCCGTAACAGCCAATATAGTCAGCTTATCGGGTGATTTCTCGCCGGACGACAGTGTAAACTCTGCCCGCTTTGCAGGGCGCTGTCTCGAAGATCAGGGTGTACCCTGGGACTTAATGTCATGGTCATTTAGTCGCAAAACTCGGAAGCAAAAGCCTGCTGTGCAGCTTATGCAGGAAGCCGCCCAGGTATTATCTATTGGCGGCGGGTATCAGGCATACTTCAAGCAGGATAGAGATGGCGCGATTCGCAATCCAGCCGAGATGGATGTAATGGCCGAGGTTGCCAGGTTCTGTCGTGCCCGACAGGTCTATTGTCACAGATCAGTTGCCGTACCGCAAATTGCACTGCTTTATTCGACAGTCGGTCATTATAAAGAATCACCGAGACTGTTCCACTGGTCCGGTAGCAATGGTGTTAAGGTACTGCGAATGGCGCTGACTCAGATACTCCAGAACCAATTTGGTGTACAGATCCTCAGCGAACATCAACTGAAAGGGAACATGTCCAAGTGGCCTGTCATTGTCGTACCGGCTTGGACATATCTTGAATCAGACTTTCGTGACGAATTGGCTTCATACGCTCAGTCTGGTGGTCGCTTGGTGCTGATTGGGCAGGGACCGGCAAAGCTTTTTAAAAATGAGTTAGGCAAAAAAGCCAGCTTTTCCATTGTCTCAGTTGACACAGTCGATGATATATTTACGACTGTTCTCAAAAAGGTATTTCCCGAACCGATTGTTGAAGTTATCGGTTCGAAAGATGTCGATGTTAGTCCGCGGATGTTAAATGGGATACTTTCGATTCACCTCGTAAATACGTCTGGTCCGCACGCTAATGCGCCGGAGGGAGGAATTACGGACGTCAAGCCCGTTGGTCCGCTGACGGTGTCGTTCCGTTTGCGGCAACCTCCGAAGTCAATTACAATGCAGCCGGAGGGCAAATTATTAGATGTCACATGGTCAAATGACCGGGCGAATGTTACCTTGCCACGATTGAAGCTGTATTCGATCTTGGTAGTGGAACCTTGAGGGTGACACTTTGGACGATGGAGCAAATATTACTCTGAGGCTTAATCCTTGTTCTTGAACAAGTTAATGTTTTAGATATGATACATTATTTGTCAGAGGCCAAAATCGATCTGAAGAGTAAATGTCTGGAGACAATTGACATTCTTTATATGAATCGATGTATTTGAAAGAGATGCATCTCCTCATACAACAAAGCATCATTACTCGGGTGCAGAATTAGGTTCTGGTGGTTCAGGTATAGGCGGCTTAAATCTTCCGCCTTCGGGTCTTCCTCGGCCAAACCTTCCTGACTCAGGCCTCCTTGGTCCTGGCCCACCTTGCCCAAACCTACCTGGACCTCTTCTTCTGGATTTAAAATCATTTTCCCACTGCTCATATTGTTCAGGAGAGAGAACTTCTTTCATTTCCAGGCTAACTCTCTGAAACTCAGTTTCGGCTTTTTCTCTGGACTGCTCAAATATGATGTGCATTGTTTCACGGCTTTTTCCTAGAATATCCTCCACTTTTTCGACCTGTTCGTGGGTTAAATCGTACCTGGTTTGTATGTCCTCAACAATATCGGGCAGCGGAGGGCGGGGCCCTCGAATTATCACCTTATCCTTCAGACGCAATAAGGTCACACCGGAACCTATGACAATACCACAAGATAGAATGATTATTCCTGCTATTATTTGCAGATATATCTGTTTGCGATGATGC
>JAVVFI010000423.1:0-4364 GCA_032250555.1 Sedimentisphaerales bacterium | reverse complement strand
CAAAAATCCGCATGCACAGCCAATCAGCCCATTCTACCTGAAAATGCCGGGAAATCTTATTCTCCGGCTAATGATGTGAAACAGCCGGACCGCTCCAAAAGTTTCGCCAACACCCTGAAACAGAGATGAGCAGTTCAGGGAACAAAGAGGTCTCCAATGATAACTTATGACTCTGTAACAAAAATATTCGGTACAGGGAATGACACCGTAACCGCCCTTGATAACGTAAGCTTCACCATGCCAAAGGGGGAAGTGGTGATATTTCTCGGCCCCTCGGGTTGCGGCAAGACGACTACTCTGCGTCTTACCAACAGACTGGAGACACTTACACGAGGAACCATAACCATAGAAGATCAGAGTATCATGGACATCGATACCGTCCAACTTAGACAGCGTCTTGGATATGTCATTCAGGCCATCGGCCTCTTCCCGAACAAAACCATAGCCGAAAACATCGCCGTTGTCCCCAAACTTCTGAGGTGGGACGAAGAACGTATCCGTGAACGCATTGATGACCTGCTTCAAATGACTAACCTGGAGCCTGAACTATACAGGGATCGTTACCCTGCAGAACTCTCCGGGGGCCAGCAGCAACGAGTGGGAGTGGCTCGTGGACTTGCAGCGGATCCCGATATACTTCTCATGGATGAGCCCTTCGGCGCGATAGACCCCATAAACAGAGAAGAGATTCAAGATGAGTTCCTCAAGCTTCAGGCAAAGCTGAAGAAGACCGTGGCCTTTGTCTCCCATGATATACACGAAGCGATGAAGATGGGTGATCGCATTGCTATCTTTGACAAGGGGCGTCTGATACAGTACGACACACCCGAGATCATTCTGACCCAGCCGAAAAACAAATTTGTCTCCGACTTCGTGGGTGCCGACAGGGCGCTGAAAGTCCTTGGACTCATGCGGGTAAGCGATGTGATCAACCGGAAACCGAAGAACATCATCCAGGGAGCCGACCGTTCCCAAGAAGCATTACATTTTCTCGACGCAAAGGGATTTCGCTACGGTATCGTGATCGAACAAAACAGACCGATAGGCTTCGTTACGCAGAAATTTCTCAAGTATGAAGAAGGGCCGGTACGGGATGTGGCGGAAAAATATCCCCTGTTCCTGAGAGAAAAAACCTCGCTCCGGGATGCTCTCTCCTTTATGCTTATGCATGATACCGCATCCCTCTGTGTTGTGGACGAAGATAAAAACTTTGCCGGGACGGTAAACTACAACGACATACAGAAAGCGGTAAAGGCAAGTTACGCCGATGAAACAGAAGATGTTGAAATTGAAACCGAGGTATCGTCATGAGTACACTGCGATTCATGGTGGATAACTTTAACGAGGTTATGTATCTCTCATGGGAGCATGTATGGATTGTGGGGGTAGCGCTCCTTATAGCCACACCAATCGGCGTGGCTCTGGGTATCGTCATTACGAAGCACGAGCAGTTCGCTTCCAGGGTTTTGAACGGTGCCAACATTCTTATGACCATACCCTCCATTGCCCTCTTTGGACTGATGCTCCCGGTCCTCGCGATAGTCAATATGGGGTTGGGAAAAGTTCCTGCCGTGATAGCCCTGGTTCTTTACAGTCAGCTCCCGATAATCAGAAACACCTATACGGCCATAAAGAATGTTCCTCCTTCCCTGGTGGACGCGGGTCGAGGGATGGGGATGGGGAAGTGGAAGCTCCTGCGAGAACTGGAAATACCGCTGGCCATACCCGTAATTATTGCGGGATTGAGGACGGCTGCCGTCATGAATATTGGCATTGCAGCTATCGCCACCTACATTGGAGCGGGAGGGCTGGGTGTATACATCCAGCAGGGTATCGCCCGAGTATATCCGGAAATGATCATGAGCGGCGCCATACTGGTTTCTCTTCTCGCCATAATCGTTGACGGCGGAATGGCCCTGCTGGAAAGGCTCGCGACACCAGAAGGCATCAGGGTACAAAGGAAACTCTCGCGATGAAAAGACTATTGGCAAAATTATACCGGCTTATAATTGCGGTTATTATACTGATTGCGGGTGTGACGTTCGAACGAACGGGTCTGATAGAATTACTCTCTGATCCATACGAATATCCCGTTATCATGGAATTGTTCCTCCAGCATCTGTACATGGTGACGGTAAGCATGGCCCTTGCCACGATCATAGGAATAACCGCGGGTATTGTGCTTACCAGGAAGCGATTTCGCCGATACGCCGGGATCTGCATGTATATTATCGGACTGGGACAGACTATCCCCTCCCTTGCCGTTCTCGCGCTGGCCATGAGTTTCCTGGGTATCGGCACAAAACCGGCGATATTCGCGCTTACCATCTATTCCATACTCCCCATCGCGAGAAATACTCTTGCCGGGATTACCGCGGTACCTCCGGAACTGATAGACGCCGGGAAAGGCATGGGAATGCCCCCTTTCAGGATTCTTGTGGAGGTGGAGATACCGAATGCCATGGAGGTGATTCTCACAGGATTCAGGGTGGCCCTGATAATAAATATAGGCACAGCAGCGCTCGCCTATGTCATCGGGGCTGGAGGTCTGGGAGACCTGATATTCACTGGAATCAGCCTTATGCAGACGGACAAGCTACTGGCCGGCGCTATTCCGGTAACGCTGCTGGCCCTTTTTGCTGATTTTCTATCTGAGCTGTTAGGGGTAGCCCTGGTTTCAAAAGGACTGCGTCTTTCCGAGTAGGAAAGGTGTGGGGTTTTGATTTTCTGCACAAAAATGAGCGTTTAACCAGGGATTTGAGCAAAAACAGTTCAATGCATTTTTTGTTCGAGTCCTCAAACATTAGAACTCTCTGGCATTCAGTCAAGAGACTAAAAGGAGGTACGACATGAAAAAGATATTTAAACTTGTTCTTCCGGCAATACTTATTTCGGCGCTGATTTTACCAGGCAGTGTCCTTGCCAAGGATAAAAGCCTGATAGTGGGCGGCAAGAACTTTACGGAGCAGCTTCTTCTTCCGGAACTCGCCAGCATCCTTCTCGAACAGGAAGGATTCGATGTTACACTTAAAACCGGTGTAGGTTCGGTGATCGCCAGAAAATCACTGGAGAATGCCCAGTTCGACCTCTATTACGAGTATACGGGCACGGCATACACCCTGTATTACAAGCAGAAGGATACAAAAACCATGACCGTTCCCGAGAAGGTTTATGACTGGGTCAAAAAAGCCGACTCCGAGAAGGGTCTTGTCTGGCTGGATCCTGTCGAGTTCAACAATACCTATACCCTGATGATGCGGCAGGCGGAAGCGGAAAAACTCGGGATAAAGAGTATCTCCGATCTGGGGGTCTATGTTACTAAGAATCCAGACAAACTTATATTCGCCCTTGATTCGGAATTCTGGGAACGCCCTGACGGATTTAAAGGCATCATGAAAACCTATAATTTTAAACTGCCTGCCAAACAGGTCAAAAAAATGTCTGTGGGTCTTACCTACCAGGCGCTGCAAAAAGAACTGGTCAATTCCGCAATGGGTTTTGCCACCGACGGTAGAATTGCGGCCTTTGGTTTTGTTAATCTTGTGGACGACAAATTCTTTTTCCCAGTCTATAATCCAGTGCCAGTCATTCGTAAGGAAATTCTTGATAAATACCCTGAAATCAAAGGCATATTAAAACCGATCGCGGACAATCTGACGACGGAAGAGATGCAGCAGTTAAATAAGGCTGTCGATGTAGACCACAAACCGGTTCATGATGTGGCCATGGATTGGCTGAAGAGTAAAGGTATGATCAAATAGATTAACCACTTGGATCTTTGAAAGGGGAAAGGTTCGTCCTTTCCCCTTTCCCACGGCCCGAAGAAGCATCGAACATCCTTTTATTTTTTGACCAAAAATGGGGTCACGTCAAAAAATATATAACTGCGACCTTTTTTAACGATGCTTGCGGTACTGATTACAAAAAGTATTGTAATTTATGAGAGTGTTGATTGGAAGTCAGTTCGCGGCTTCACCTACTTATTAGCGCTTTTCGTTTTATTGGGAGCCCGTCGCTTATTTATTGAAGTCGAGTTTTGTGGATGATGTGATTGTGTAGCATCTTTCGATTGGTAATGCGCAGGAGTGATCAGAGAAAAAATGAAATATGTCGGTTGTTGGCTCTGCCTGCCAAATCTTCAGAACTAATACAATGAAAAAATCAATCATTGCCACTACAAATTACGTATTGATGTTTGCCCTCATGACCTTCGCAGACATTCCGCCACGTATGCAAGCAGGAATGGCATTCCCCTTGAAGTGATCTCAAAGGTGATTCTCAGACATCGAGACTTGAAGACAACATAGCTATATTTGGGAAAAGTCAGTGATACTGAAGCGATACGATGGATGGATATACTACAC
>JAVVFI010000422.1:0-4371 GCA_032250555.1 Sedimentisphaerales bacterium | reverse complement strand
ATGATAGAATATTAATTTCGGGACTTTAATATGAGGAGCCATCGCAGGCACATATATTATGAGCAGGAAGAATGATACCGTTTGAAGAAGCTCTCAGAATTGTTTTGGATTCAGCTCGCAAACTCGGCACTGAGCGTGTTGATATTGCCCATGCAATCGACCGGATATTAGCAGAGGATGTCAAATCGGATATGGACATGCCGCCATTCAACAAATCTGCAATGGACGGCTACGCCTGCCGAAGAGCTGATTTGGCCAATGAGCTTGAAGTGGTTGAAACTATTCCTGCGGGATATACACCCACGAAATGTATCGAAACGAACCATTGCGCAAAAATCATGACAGGCGCCTCAGTGCCGCAAGGTGCCGATTGTGTAATTATGGTTGAATTTACCGAAAATCCCACAGACAGCTCAGTTCGATTTGTCGGTGAAGATACGGCTGACAATATTTGCCAAAAGGGTGAAGACATCAAAGCCGGCGATGTCGTTCTGCCCAAAGGAACGCGCATCAGACCGCAGCATATTGCGGTCCTTGCTTCAGTTGGAAGTACACAACCGGTGGTTTCGAAAAGGCCGAGGGTTGGGATACTCGCAACGGGTGATGAATTAGTTCGTCCGACATCCAGGCCGGGGCCGTCACAAATAAGAAACAGCAACAGCTTCCAGCTTACTGCGCAGGCTGAAAGTATGGGCGCAGTAGCGAAAAATTACGGCATAGCCAAAGATACGGACAAGGACATTGATAAGATGTTCAAAGAAGCGGTTGAGGAAAACGATGTTGTGCTCGTCTCCGGCGGTGTTTCAATGGGGGATTTCGACCTTGTGCCCGGAATATTCAAACAAAACAACATAAACCTTTTGTTCGAAAAAGTGGCTATAAAACCAGGAAAACCGACAGTCTTTGGTGTGGCAGATAATATCTATTGTTTTGGATTGCCCGGTAATCCGGTATCCACATTTGTTCTGTTTGAGCTTTTAGTTAAGCCTTTTCTTTATAAGATGATGGGCTATGATTATAAGCCGGATGCTGTTGAGATGCCATTAGTTAAATCCTTCAGGAGAAAGAAGACAGAAAGGCAAACCTGGATTCCCGTTGAAATTGCGGATGCCGGTATGTTGAAGACTATTGACTATCATGGTTCTGCGCATATTAATGCGCTTTGCATTGCGGACGGACTGATTAGTATTGGTGTTGGTGTTGCGGAAATTGAAGAAGGCACTATTGTTCCGGTCAGGTTAATTTGAAGGGGAAATAACTTTTAGGTCTTGTAAATAATGAGTGTTGATTATCTTAGAATTTCGGTTACTGACAGATGCAATCTTAGGTGTGTTTACTGCAATCCTTTGGGTGATTGTGGTTTTTTTGAGCACAAGGAGATTTTGCGGTTCGAGGAAATAAAACGCATAGCCGGATTATTTACCGATTGCGGGATAAACAAGATTCGTCTTACCGGCGGAGAGCCGTTGGTTAGAAAAGATATTATCCGATTGGTTGAAAAACTTGCGGCGATACAGGCCATTGACAGTCTGGCACTTACAACTAATGGAGTGCTTCTTGAGGGGCTCGCAGGTCAACTTAAAGCAGCTGGCTTACATCGGATTAATATCAGCGTTGATTCGGCTCAAAGAAAGAGCTATAAGAATATTACCGGATATGACCTGCTGCCAAAAGTAACCAAAGGTATCTATAAAGCAATAGAAGCAGGTCTGGCGCCTGTTAAAATCAACAGCGTTATAATAAAAGGCATCAATGACAGCGAAGAGCAGATTGCGGGACTCGCAGAAATGAGCATTCGTTTGCCTCTTACCGTCAGATTTATAGAGTACTGCCCGACGGGTAAACACACAAATCCGGCGAGTGATTATTTAGCGAACAGTGAGGTTCGTGCTATTATCGAGCGTAAATATGGGCAGCTTTGTAGTGTAGTTGATGGGCAGAGCCATGGACCTGCGTTGAATTTCAAGATCAAAGATTCAGTTGGCGCTATAGGTTTTATAAGCGGTCGAACATCAACATTTTGCTGTTCGTGCAATCGACTGCGGTTGACCAGTGATGGAAAGCTTATGCCGTGTTTGTATTCGTCTCATAACTACGACCTTAAAAAACTTATCCGTAGGGGTGTGAGTGAGAAATCAATGCTGGATTTGCTAAAAAGGATAATAAGTGAAAAGGGAAACTTTACAAAATTGAACTCTTTGACAAATGGTTTTTCAATGTGCAAAGTTGGAGGCTGAGAACTGTGGCGGATGATAGTGGCATGGTGGATGTAAGTATCAAGGATGTTACCCTGAGAACCGCAAGGGCAAGCGGTACGATTATTCTTGGTGAGGAAGCCTTTCAAACTGTCAGGCAGGGTGCTTGTATCAAGGGTGATGTGCTTGCGACTGCAAAAGTGGCCGCCATTAATGCAGTGAAATCCACTCCTGGAATAATTCCTATGTGTCACCTTATCCTGATTGAAGCTGTTGATGTTAACTTCGATCTGAGTGAACAGGACAAGTCAGTGACAGCAACTGTGACAGTTAAATCTTCGGGCAAGACGGGTGTCGAGATGGAAGCTCTTGTGGGAGCGGGTGCTGCATGTCTTACAGTCTATGATATGCTGAAGTACACAGGCAAGGATATGGTCATAACCAATGTGAAATTACTTGAAAAAACCGGTGGGAAAAGTGGCGACTACAAAAGGCAGGATTAAGGCGATATCGGTTTCACAAGAAAAAGGTACGCAAAAAACGAATGTGCCCAGAGCCGAATTGAAGGCGGACTTTGGTATTATTGGAGATGCTCATTCGGGTAATTGGCACAGACAGGTAAGTTTGCTTGCACTCGAATCCATAGGTAAAATGATTGCAAAAGGCGCAAAAGTAGAGCCGGGCAATTTTGCCGAGAATATAACGACAGAAGGTATCGACTTGTGTGCTTTGGAAATCGGCAGTAAACTTAAGCTGGGTGCTGATGTTGAGCTTGAAATAACGCAGTTTGGGAAAAAATGCCATAGTCATTGTGAAATCTTCGAGCAGATTGGCGACTGTATTATGCCGCGAGAAGGTATTTTTGCGAGAGTGGTTAAGGCTGGGGCAATAAATATTGGTGACCTTATCGAGGTTATGACCAATGAAAATTAAGATAGCTGTATTGACAATCAGTGATAGTTGTATTGCGGGGAATAGGGATGATGTAAGCGGGCAAACCATAATAGATATGCTTCCTGAAGAGACTTTTGAGGTATGTGAGAAGAAAATTGTCGCTGATGATTGCGAGAAAATAGCCATCGTTCTAAAGAGTTTTTCAGATGAGCAGGGTATTGATGTGGTGCTGACTACCGGTGGGACGGGACTTGGGCCTCGTGATGTTACCCCGGAGGCAACCGCTTCAGTGTGTGAAAGAATGGCTCCTGGTTTTAGCGAAATTCAAAGAGTCGAAGGTTTCAAAAAGACTCCCAAAGCAATACTATCCCGGGGTGTCACTGGTGTGCGGAAGAACACTCTAATAGTGAATCTGCCTGGAAGTCCCAAAGCCGTTCGTGAATGTTTGGAAATAATTGTGGATGTCATCCCCCATGCTGTGAAAATGATGCGTGGCGGGGGACATTAGTGAAAAAAGTACTGTTCCCATAGTTGAGGAATATGCTTACAATATGATACTTAAAGGCTGGCAAGGTGCCGGCTGGATTTAGTCTGGAAAAACCAGGTTTAGTGGAGGATAATTATGGATACCAAAATTACTCTGGTCGTTAACGGTGATGAAAGAACAGTCGTTACCGATCCAGCACGGTCTCTTCTTGATGTCCTGCGAGAGGAGTTCCATCTGACCGGCACCAAGTACGGCTGTGGAGAAGGGCAGTGTGGCGCCTGCACGGTTTTGATGAATGGCAAAAAAACTCACTCCTGCATTACACCGGTTGCCCTGGCTGATAAGAAAAAGATTACAACAATCGAAGGATTTGCGGAAGGTGATTCGCTTCATCCCATTCAGCAGGCATTCCTTGATGAGGGAGCAATTCAGTGTGGATATTGTACTTCGGGTATGATATTGGCTGCTGCTGCGCTTCTTAAAAATAATCCGAAACCGACGGATACACAAATCAAGGAAGGAATGAATGGCAATATATGCCGGTGTAACGGATATACGAAAATAATAAATGCCGTTCGCGAGGCTGCATCGCAAATGAAGGAGGTGAAAATACCATGATAAAAGATACCTCTATAAAAGAAATACATGAACCTCATTTTACGGACTCAGTTGATGCCCCAGACTCCGGGATTAAATTGACCCGCCGAACCTTTGTTCAAATGCTGGGCTCAGGGCTTCTCATCACGGTCACTCAGGGTGTCTCTCTCGGTCAGCGAGGCCGCAGCGGCAGCCGAT
>JAVVFI010000421.1:0-4387 GCA_032250555.1 Sedimentisphaerales bacterium | reverse complement strand
TAAAGCGGCTTTTGCCTGACGCCGAGCAGAATCAAAAAGATTCACTTGTCAGCCAAAATGAATTGTTAGAGGTTCCCTATTAATTCATCCAGTGTTTTTCTATCTCTTCCAACGTCTTGCCCTTGGTCTCCGGCACATACCGACAGACAAAAGTAACCAGAACTACGCAGAAAATTCCATACACCCAGAACGGAAAAGCATGATGAAACTTATCAAGCAGCCAGGCATTTTCGTCCATCATAGGAAACGTCTGGGAAACAACATAATTCGCCACCCACAGACACACCGTGGCAATAGCCATCGCCCGCCCGCGGATACGAGTCGGGAATATCTCCGACAGGATAACCCAGGTTACTGGCCCGACCGAAAGCGCAAAACAGGCTATATAACCAAGAATGAAAAGCAGAACCCACAAATCCGTTTGCTGGAAGTATGCCATCAAGCCCATCCCTAACAGAGAAAGCCCCATCCCCGCCGAACCTATAATCATCAAAGGTTTTCGGCCTACTTTATCCACCGTCCAGATGGCTATAATAGTAAAGCCCAGATTCACCACGCCGACTACTACGGTTTGAAGAAGAGCGGCATTGGTCCCAGATCCCATCTTTTTGAAAATCTCAGTCCCGAAATAAAGGAACACATTAATACCAGTAACCTGCTGAAGGACCGCCAACACGATACCGATGACCAACACAATCTTCATACCAGGCTGAAACAGTTGTTTTATCGAACCGCTCTCGTGAGCAATAGCATCCTTGATTTCCAGCAGCTCGGTTTGAGCATATTGGGCACCATTAACACGGGCAAGAATTGCCAGCGCCTCGTCACTGCGATTCTGCTTGGTCAGCCAGCGTGGACTCTCCGGCACAAAGAACAGAAACACCAGCAGCAATAATGCAGGTAGTGCCTCCGAACCGAACATCCACCTCCAGCCCGTCTGTACATTCCACATCTCATCGCCCTGAAGAGCGATAAAATAATTCACAAAATACACAACCAGAAAACCGCTCACAATAGCAAACTGATTGACCGATACCATCCGACCGCGAATCCTCGCCGGGCTTACCTCCGCAATATACATAGGTGAAGACATCGACGCCGCCCCAACACCCAAACCGCCGATTATCCGGAAAATAATGAAAGCCGTAATATTTTTCGGCAGAGCGGTCCCAACAGCCGAGATAAAAAACAAAATCGCAGAAATAATAAGCACCTTCTTCCGGCCAAGCCAGTCGCTCAGCACACCGGCGGCAGCAGCCCCGATAGCACAGCCGACCAGGGCACATCCCGTCGCCCAGCCCGCCCAGTTCGCATCAAGGCTAAAGTGTGTTTTTAAGGGCCCTATCGCGCCGTTAATTACACCCGTATCATAGCCGAACAAAAGCCCCCCCAGCGCAGCAACCATACATACGAGCATTACATAAACAACGCTGCCTTTTTCTTCATTGATAAGCCTATCATCCATAATATTCTTTTCACAATGTGCTGATTTGATTATTCTTCGCAATTTGCCAGGGCATTCTGAAGGGCCCAGTCGATAAACATCGCATGATTGTTATTTATAGGTGTTCCGTCCGCATTTGTGTATTGCTGACGAATGTCTTTCATCAGCGGAACAATCGGACGTGCCTTACTGCCAAGTAACTGAATCTCGCGAGCGGCGAACAGGACACTTTCTTCCCGTGGACCTGCAAGACCATCAGCCAAAACTGCCAAGGCATTTTCACACAGCCCCAGCTTGCACAATGCACCAGCCGCTGCAAACCGCACGTTAGGGCTCGAATCTCCCAGCCTGTTTTTCAGTGACTTTACCGTTTGCGGTGCCCCCGAACCGAGAACACTCAAAGCTACAACAGACCAGTAGCGAACCGCACTGTCCGAGCTGCTCGACAATCTTATCAGTTTCGGAATATTACTCGGCCCCCTGCCAACCAAATCAGCCGCATCCAGAATACGCCATTGAGGATATTTACTGATTTGCTGCGCCATTTCATACGGCGTCGAACCTTCCGAACGAATATGCATCTCTGCCTCCGGCAATAAGCCAGTATCATGCGTCTCAACCATCCAACTGCGATGTACTCTGCGCATTCTTTCAAGAACCTTTCGGGCTTTAGGCATTTCAGCCAAATTGTTAACTTCATGCCGGTCCGCCAAAGTATCATAAAGCTCCTCAAGCGGTTTGGTCGCCGTCCAGTGCAGTTTTTGCACATCCGTGAGATTTTCTTCGGCGACCGCCCTGCGAAGCTCCTGCATAATCTCAGCCCTGTCCGGATATTCGCTCGGCTGTATATAAGGCAAATGCGGCATATAATTGCGAATATACTTGTACCGTTTATCACGCACACAGCGTGACATCTCATAGGCCTCATCCACCCGGCTGGATGCCCCGAAAATATATTCCCGCGGCGGCCCGGCCTTCGCGCCAAGAAACGCATTGCCCTGCATATAATTCGGGACCGGTAATCCCACAAGACACAGCACTGTCGGAGCAAAATCGACAAAACTGACTAACCTGTCGGTCCTCCTGCCCGCCCTGAGCGGAGATTGGTATTTATACCGCTGGCCAAAATGAATAATAAGCGGCACTTGAAGACCGGAATCGTAAAGTGTTCTCTTAAATCGAGGAAGCCCGAGGCCGTGGTCTGAGAAAAAGAAAACTATCGTATCATCAGCTAAACAGTCGGCTCTGAGCTGTTCGAGTAAATCACCGACCTGCTTGTCCATAAAAGTAATCAGATTGTAATAACGGGTCCATATCTTCCGCACAAACGGCGTATCAGGATAATATGGCGGAAGCGGAATTTTTTTGTCACCATGACGCTCTTTTGGTTTTAGTTTCGATGTGTACTTTTCAAAGAATTCATCATCAGATCCGTTAATCTGTCCCTGGTGAGTTGATGTAAAGTTGAACACACTGAAAAACGGCTGACCGGGTTTGCGATTGCGCCAATGAGCTGTCTCGCTCGATTCGTCCCAGACATTCACATCCTTGAAGTTATAATCCTTTTTATAGTTATTTGTGCAGTAGTAGCCGGCCGCCCGAAGATATTCCGGAAAACACTTCATTTCTTTCGGCAATTTTACATCCGAACGCAGATGCTGCGTACCCGTGGAAGTCGCGTAAGCACCCGTTATCAGGCAGGACCGCGACGGCGCACATACCGGGGCGGTCGCAAACGCCTTTGTATATAACACGCTTTCCTCGGCCAGCCTGTCTAAATTAGGCGTTCTGGCAAAAATGTCACCATAACAGCCTAAGTAAGGACTGCTCACGTCTTCGCACGTAATCCACAGGATATTCGGTTTTCCAGCAGGCGCTCTATACGCCGTGCGTCTGGCCCTGGCGCCGCACCCGGAAACAGCAACACCTGATGCGCATAATCCCACCGATTTAAGGAAATCACGACGTGTTCTTTTGTTCGTGTCCATTTTTTTAGTCCTCCAAAGTTTTATGTTGATAGATTCAACACTAATTGCCCGCCGATACTATCTTAAAGTCCCGCAGGCTGCGAACGACAGCACCATCAACCTTGATCAATTCCCCGATAACCTGATACTCTCCAGCCTGCTGTGGAAACTTCTGTTCGAATGTCAATATCTCCCTCCCAAGGGGTTCAACCGTACAATCCTTTGTCTGCTCGCTAACGGTACTGCTCCCACGAACAATCCGCAGTTTAACAGTTCCCTTCCACTCCTCATGCAGGTCATTTATGATAAACACCTTTACCGGCCGCCCTGTCCCGCCGGAAATCTCCTCATCCCAGAAATCAATCATCAATCCGACCGGAGAAAAAGCGTCACGGACATACCGCTCGAAATTCGGCTCAAAGGTGAGGCTCTCCAGGTCGATAAAGTGGTCGCTCGTCGCACCGCCTTCAGGCCTGGGTTTGTCACCTGCCCGGGAATATCCCAATCCGCAGAAGTGCAGCACACCGGCGCATTCGCGATGCCCACGCCAGAATTCGGTAAGCGCCGCCAGGTAACGACCATAAAGCTCTCGCCTCTGTTCTGTGGTCGAATTGGGCCCGAGCAAACTCTCATACACCTTATCAGTTAAACATGTTGTCGTGCCGTCACGATTAAGCCACAACCACGCATACTCATTGATTATAATTGGAAGATTAAAATCTTTCTGTTCATCTCTCACACGGGGCCTGCCGGACGTATTGGCCAAATCCGACAAATGAAAAGCCTTTCTGCCCCATTGAACACTGCTGAAAAGATACGGATGAGATTCAAGATAGTCGGTGCCGCTCTCAGGCGCCGCCCACCCGTTATCCCACGGCCTATTGGACAAATCCAGATGACGAACCGCACTTAGAGCTTTTCCTGTTTCAGGAGTTACGCTCTCATTCTGCGCGTCCCAGATAACCACACACGCATG
>JAVVFI010000420.1:0-4388 GCA_032250555.1 Sedimentisphaerales bacterium | reverse complement strand
CCGCTCTGGAGCAGGTTGGGGCACCGCCCCTTTTGCCCCTTACGCATCGTCGCCAACCCCGCTTTTGGTTGAGGGTCGACGCCGACGCGACGGAGCAAAAGGGGCTTACGGACCCAAAAGTATTTTGAAACTGAAAAAATGTGGCGCAAAATGTCGTGTAACATCTTCAATTTCCATTACTTATGTAAAATCAGGTGTATTTTAACCCACAAATTATTTTAAAGAGGCAAAAATTAAAAGACTAAAAGGAAAATCAAAATGTGAGTTGATTATGTTTATTATTGGACTAAAAATGTCTGAGGTATTCACGATCCATCATAGGTGATACTCAACTATAGAACTTTGGAGTATATGCTTTCCTGAAACAATTTTAAGGTGTATAATCTTGAGTAAAAATAAGACAAATGACCAAAACGTCTGGCCGAAATAGATTAAGAGTGCCTAACAAAAAAATCAGCGTCGGCTGCCGCTTGTTTGCGGGAATGGCTTGTCAGGCGTTTGTTCATCTATCTGCTCGTAGGAAAGGGATGGGAGACTGGCCTGTTGTCTTGCATGCTCGATAGTCATTGCCACCAGATTGCCTAAAGCATCCAGATCGACATAAATGTTCTCGTTAATTTCTTTCGTTTCGGCAACTTCAAAACCCGAAAACTCCATCAACGCCGTATCGGTATCGGGAAAATATTTGATTCTCATTGTAATTCCCCTTTAAAGGTTCTGTCGAAAAAAGCATTGTGAACTGTTTCTCCGTCAGGAAGTAAAATAACTCGCAGAAATTTACTCTCTTCATCTATCTTTTTCCACTTGCGTATTCTGCCGTCAGACTGAATCACCGTATGGGATGGATTTTCAATCGTATCTTTAATCCACTCGTTTTTTATCATAGCGCGGTCCGGCCTTTTTCTGACGTGTAGAAAATATTGGGTAAATTTCATTATATATTTTTATTTCTTTCTGCCTAATTATCTATACGTTTTCCTAAAAGACTCACTTGGCCATTGTCATCTTTTTTGATGAATTAAAGGTATCATAATTTAAGAAACTTGTCAATCCGTGATTTCACAGGTAAATGCAGGAGACTTGAAATACAAAACCGTAGGCGGCTAAACTTTAAAGTATGTGCTTTCCAGAAATTGCTTCTATGTGTATAATCCATAGCGAAAAAATAACTATCTGGCCGAAATAGATGAAGAGTTCAGGAACATAATGCCGCAGGTAATCCATGAGGAATCTTTGAATTATGAGCAATGAATACACAACAATTAACTGTTTATCGAAACACGATGGCAAAGAAGTGACATTAGCCGGCTGGCTCTACAAAGGCCGTTCGAGCGGCAAGGTCCAATTTTTAATCATTCGGGACGGCACCGGCTTATGCCAGTGTATCGTCGAAAAAAGCAAAGTTCCCGAAGAGCTTTTCAGCCAGTTAAAACACCTCGGCCAGGAATCTTCACTGTCTGTGACAGGAACAATACGCGCCGACGACAGAAGCATCGGAGGCTACGAACTGGCTGTAACAGATGCAAAAATTATCTCGCCCGCCGATGGCTATCCTATCACGCCGAAATCGCATGGCATCGATTTTCTGCTCAGGCACCGCCACCTGCACTTTCGCTCACAGCGCCAGTGGTGTATAGGGAAAATCCGCCATACGCTCATCGACGCCGTCCGAAGATTTTTCAACGACAATGGTTTTACCCTTATCGACACACCTATCCTCACCGCAACTGCAGGTGAAGAAGAACAAACACTTTTTGAAGTAGATTATTTCGGAGCGCCTCTATATCTGAGTCAGACCGGCCAGTTGCATCTCGAATCGGCCGCCATGAGTTTCGGCAAGGTCTATTGCTTCGGCCCTACCTTCAGGGCGGAAAAAAGCAAAACGCGAAGACATCTTACCGAGTTCTGGATGGTCGAACCGGAGGTCGCGTTCATCGACCTTGATGGCATGTTGGAATTAGCGGAAAATTTCGTCTCCTTCATTGTCGCTCAGGTCCTGCAAAACAACAAAGCCGAACTCGAAACCCTCGAAGCCGATATCGCCTCACTTGAAAAAATCAAGCCGCCTTTTTACAGATTAACTTACACAGAGGCCGTGGACATACTGACAAGCCGGAAGGCGCGGGACTTTCTCGCCGCCCAGTTAAAAGAATTCCAAAACCAAAAGCAGCAAACCGAATCCAGAATCAACGAGCTTGAAACCGAGCAGGCAGGTAATATAAAGCAATGGAAGAAAGATAAAATCGCCGCTGAGCTTATTGAATTGCGAACTGCCCTTACCGAAACCAATACAAAAATCGAAAACAATCCGAAACACGCCCAGCTTGCGGCGGAATTTAATTGGGGCAAAGACCTCGGCGGCTCCGATGAAACCATCATTTCACAGATGCACGATAAACCCATCTTCGTAACCCACTATCCGAAAGAGGCCAAGGCCTTTTATATGAAGTCCGACACGTCTAACGATAAGGTCGTCCAGAATTTCGATATGCTCGCCCCCGCCGGCTTCGGCGAAATCATCGGCGGTTCGATGAGAGAGGACGATTACGATCTGCTTGTCGCACGAATCAACGATCAGGGCCTGAACATAAAGAACTATGAATGGTATCTGGATTTGAGAAAATACGGCTCCGTCCCCCACGGCGGCTTCGGCCTCGGCGTCGAAAGAACTATCGCATGGCTCACCTCACAAAAACACATCCGCCAGTGCATCCCGTTCCCAAGAATGATGGACAAAGTGTACATCTAACCGCTGCTTCCGGCGATCTTTCATAAACAAGCAAAGAAACGGGGCGTCTGATACGAATATCGAACGCCCCGGTAAACTCAAATCTAATCTATTATTCTAAGCTAATTGACCGTTGACCAATCGTCGGTCAGCGTATTATCCTGCAGCCAGTTTTCTTCAAGCAACGCCATATCAGCCTCATCAACCTTACAGTCACCGTTAAGGTCACCGACCAGCGGCACATAATCCGGCAGAGACTGGGCAGCCTCGCAACTGTCGCTATATACGTTTATTGTCACCGTGTCCGAGCCGCTGTATTCCCCGTCGGAAGCATCCAGTTGCAGAACATACTCACCCATAGCCGAAAGCGTAATACCAGTATCCTCGGCGGTAGCTGTCTCTATAACAGCCGCTCCTTCATTCGGCTCACTAACCACCGTCCACTGCACGGTATAGGGGCTTATCGAACCATCGTCGATGACAGTCGCATCCATATTCCCGACTCTTACGCCGTCTGCCAGCCATGTCACTACGTCTGCACCGGCGTTCACTTGTGGAGGCATATTATCTGCCATAAAGCTGAAGATAGGACCATAAACAGGATCATTATCGCTGCCGATATAAGAATCGATGGCCCAATAGTACCGCGTCTTTGGTTTCGTCTGAACGGAAACGGAACTCACGCTCCCATTGCTGACAATCCTCATAGCGTCCGGGTCCGTAAATTGTGTCAGTGCCTGCAAATCATCTGTAAAGTAAACATCTACCGATACCGCCTGACCCGGCGTACATGGATCGGGCAATGTCCAGTTCAGCTCCAGAGCTCCGCTTGATGCATTGCCGTCATCTCTCGGCGACGGCTGGAAAGGATGAACACCTCGTACCTCTATCATGCCGGATGTTCCCGCCGGACCGACGACAACCTCACCGATTCCGCCATAGGCCTTGATAACTCCGTTGTCAATAGCCCAGTTGATTTGGTCGTTATTTGCCGTCGAATCCGGAACCACCATGGCGCCGCCCAGAAAATCTATACTGTGCTCGGCAGTCTCCAGATCCAAATGGAGGCTGGTGTTCCCGAGGAGGTTCAGTGTTCCACCTTCCAGTTCGACAACGCCATTACCCCCAGGCTCCTGACCCACCCCGAAGGTTTGCGTGTGTATGTTGACTGTTCCACCTTCATAAATAGTCAGGAATCCTTCACCACGGAAGCCCACATACATACGCACACTGGAATTCAGTACCCCGCCGTCATACACCTCTATGCGGCCGGCACTGTCATCTACATCACCTGCTTGATAACCTAATATGAACCAATCGGTGACCGTCAGGTTTCCTCCATCGACTATTTTCAATGGACCGCCGCCCAGGTCTATTTGCCAAGCCCCGGCATCTGCAATATCAACTATACACTCGCTCGGGCCGTTAAAAAAAGCCTTAACTGTGGCCGAGGGCAGCACTCCGCCAGCCCAGTCGGTAGCATTGCTCCATAAGCCGCTTTTCGACGCCGCCCATGTAGTTGACGATTGGGCCGCAGTCACCCCGGCCATACACAAAACAATTAATCCACACAATAAAATTCGAGTTCTCATTACACTTTCTCCTGCTAAAAAGATTACATTCACAGCGATTCTGCTTTGACTACATATCAAAACACCTT
>JAVVFI010000041.1:0-20359 GCA_032250555.1 Sedimentisphaerales bacterium | reverse complement strand
CATACTGCCAAACAACGCCGCCTGGCCGGCCGACGTAGAGAAGAGTCCACCGATGTTTTTCGAGATCGTTATCGAATCCGCAGCGGGATTGAAGGAACCAACAGCGGACTCAAACGAAAAACCGGACTTGGCCTGTTGCGAGTGCGAGGCAAGCCGCGAGTATTCCATTCGATCTTGCTGAAGATAGTTGGCTGGAATATCTTTCGCGCTGCTGCCTGCGCCAAAATGCGTGAAATCGTATACGAAAGGGCCAACATGGCCGTATTTTGGCTTCGTTTTACTTTTTTGCTTGTGTCAATTGCCGACAGAAAGCTCGGAGACGACCGAAAAGACATTTTTTTAGTGCACCTCTGACAATTTGCGAAATTCCAACGATTCTATACTGTGAACTGTCTGACTTTTGACGCAGGCATCAAATTTAAGTAAAAATGGGGTATTTTGTCAACAGAAGAACCTGTTTTTTCACCAATATAACCGGTTTTTCACTACATAATATAAAATAACTAACTCTCTAATCAAGCCTGTGTAAGACTACTGCTGCACAGGTTCGCAATAGCTATGTAATCTTCGCTGCTAAGCTGTTCGGGACGCCTTGTTGGGTCAATATCGCATCGCTTGAAGATTTCTGGCCAATTTATTATTTTTGTAAGCCTCCCGCGAGCTAATCTGCTGCACGCACTAAGAGTCTTGCGGCGATGACCCATAAAAAGATTTACGGTCTCACCGAACAGGGCCATATCCTCTATACGCCTGTATTTCTCTTCCTTACGGACAAAGCCTACCATCGCCGAATCAACCTTCGGCTGAGGCCAAAAGACCGTAGGCCTTAAAATCCGTATAGTTTTTACATCGCCGGCGGCACTCAGGAAGATACTAAGCGTACCGTAATCACCACAGCCCGGCTCAGCCGTCATTCTCTCGGCAACTTCCTTTTGCACCGTAACATACATCGCATCAGCAGCCACCGGCCCCGTAATCAGATTCAGCATTGTCGGCGAGGCGACATTGTACGGCAGATTCGCCACTAACAGAACTCGGCCTTTATACTTTTCACGAGCCGACTCCAGCAAGCTGATAAGAGCAGGGCTGAGTGTGTTTTTGTTTTTAAGAACATCAGCGTTGATAAACTCGATATTGTCTGCATTCCCCAGGCTGCTTTTTGCTAATCCCACCAGAGTCCGGTCAAGCTCAACACCGATGACAATGCCCGCTTTTTTAAGCAGCTCCCCGGTGAGAGAGCCTGTGCCGCAGCCGACCTCAAGCACAATATCGTTTTCGTTGATATTCGCCGTTTCGACAAGCAGCCGCATCAGGTTCAAGTCGATAAGAAAATGCTGACCAAGCCGTTTATTGGGACGGACCCCTGCCGACTCAAGCAATTCCTGGATTTGCCGTTTTGTCTGCATTTAAAATCAAGAATTTAGAATGTTGAATTTAGAATTTTATCTATGTTAGATTTTACCCTGAAGTTCGAGCGTTTTTTATAATAGACGTAAGAATTGCGACAATTTCGTCAGATTCATTGGTCAATTCCCTTAGCCTTTCGGCAGATACAACTTTAGTCTTTGCGAAAAGACGCAACCAATAATGTGTCTCTCGAGCCTCTTTTTAAGAGCGATATTACATTTTGATATGAAATCAGCCTTGCTTTGCCCCGCTATTGCCTCTTCTAAATTCGCACCAATCGAAGTTCCTGAACGCAAAAGTTGCTTGCCTAAAACTTCTCCCACGCCCCCTTGTTCTAATAAAAACTGATAAAGTTTGACGATTCTATATGCAAATGAAAATGCTCTTTCCTGAATATCCTTCTCTTTAGGCTCGCTCTCCTTATCGTTCATTGCCCACTTTCGTTTCTAAATTCTAAACTCTCAATTCTACATTCTTCTTCGTTTTTGCCATTTGTATCGCGGTGGTAATAGCTGATTTCATCCCGGACGCATCGGCAATGTTCCGGCCCGTAATATCGAAAGCAGTTCCATGAGCGGGCGAAGTTCTTATAATCGGGATGCCAATCGTTATATTGACCGCCTTCCCGAAATTGAGAAGCTTAACGGGTATCATCCCCTGGTCGTGGTACATCGCGACGACGCCGTCGAATTCACCATTAACAGCCCGCAGAAACAGGCTATCGGCCGGGAACGGGCCAATGCAGTTTATGCCCTGGTTCCGTGCCAATAAAATAGCAGGTGTTATTATACGCTGCTCTTCATCGCCGAACTGACCTTCCTCGCCGGCGTGCGGATTCAGCGCCGCAACTCCAATCTTCGGATTATCAAAGCCGAAGTATTCTTTCAAAGCGTCATTCAGCAAATCTATCGGCTCAAAAACACAGCCAATCGTAAATTTATGCCGTACCTCGAACAGGGCTTCATGTATTGTTGCCAGCGCCAGTTTTAAGGGGCCGGCGGTAAACATCATCACCTTGCGTTTGGATTTACAGCGAGCGGCTAACATCTCTGTGTGGCCCGGCCAATCGGCATCCGCCAGCTTCCAGCTTATCTTGCTGATTGGCGCTGTCACCACCGCATCTATCAGGCCTTCTCGTGCCGTTTCAATAGCATCTAAGCAGAACCTTACAGATGCCTCACCCGCCACTTTGCTCGGCCCTTTCACCCACGAAGGAACGGAATACTCGTCGTAATCGGCTACGACAACTTTATACGGATATTCCCGGCTGATTTTTTCGTGCTGATGACGTCCCCAGAACGGCTCTATCTCCGCCGCGTCCGCCGCGTAACAAAGCTGCTCGTTCATACCGAAGACAATAAATTTCGCTGCACGCCGGATATTCGGATCGGCCAAAGCCTTAACGATAATTTCCGGACCGATACCCGCCGGATCACCCATCGTTATACCGATGACCGGCTGCTCTGATATCGAATTGTTACCATTAGTTTTCATATTATTTTTTCCGGGC
This sequence comes from Sedimentisphaerales bacterium, assembly GCA_032250555.1. GTDB lineage: Bacteria > Planctomycetota > Phycisphaerae > Sedimentisphaerales > Anaerobacaceae > NIOZ-UU13. Next base: position 17,442 of record JAVVFI010000041.1, on the reverse strand, counting down.
AGTATCGGGCTTGCGTTGTTCGTCATGTGCTGCTTAAAAACCTAAACCTCTTAGTTTTTCGGCTGTTAGAGGCTCGGTCTGTGGTAAAATCTTTTCAAGTTGGTTTTTTATCGTCTTTACAATTATATCAGTTTCAATATTTACCATATCACCGATTTTTATTTTTCTTAGAATAGTTTTGTTCAGCGTCTCCGGTATCAAAGCGACGCTGAAGCTGTCCTTATCCATACCCGATATCGTCAAAGAAATTCCATCAACGGCAACCGAGCCTTTGACCACCATCCCATCAAGCAATTCGGCTTCTGCCGAAAATTTTATCTCCGCAAACTTCCCCTGCATGTCTATTGCTCGAACTGTTGCCGTTCCATCGACATGGCCCTGAACAAAGTGCCCGCCGAATCGGTCCGTGGCCTTTACGGCGCGTTCGATATTCACCTCCGACGAAGGGTTTAATTTATCCACGGTCGATTTCGATAACGTCTCTGCGCTCACGTCAAAAACCGCACCGCCGCCTTCGAATTTGGTTATAGTCAGACATACGCCGTTTACGGCTATGCTGTCTCCGATTTTGCACTCATCGGCAAGGTTGCCTAAATCAATAGTAAGAAACATCGCCCCGCCGACCCGGCTAACCGATTTTACCTTGCAAACCCTTTCTATGAGCCCTGTAAACATATACGATTTATTATTTGCTAATGACTATTGAAAAAATAAAATTAAACGCTACAATCGATTATAAGTAATCGGTAAATAATAATCAATAAGCATTGTCGCAATGGGGCGGGATAATTATGAATACGTTTTGGCTTAAAATAATGGGTCTGGCCGTATTGGCTTTAGCCGTGATTATCGCAATAAGTTTTTTCACACCCGCCACCGATTCACAATCCCCGGAACCGGAACCTGAAGAACCTCAAAAGACCTTTTACGACCAGGCCGAAGAAGACAAGCAAAAATTTTTAACCGAACCACAGGCACTGGATGCTCAAACTCAAACACCCCCGACTGAACAAATCCCGCCGATAGAGAACCAAACACCGGTTCAGACTGCTCAGAAGGCCATGGAGCCGCCCAGGCCGGCCCAGCCGACGGTCGTGTATTTCAAGGAGCTTGACGAGATAGATCAAATAGAAGCTTCGAGACTCCTGAATGCGGCTGCCCCCGGACGCAGCATAGGCCGGCTGCCGATGACCGGTTATAAGCTTATGGTTGACCAATGCCGAACAATAATTAGCAAATGGCCGGACAGTCAGTTTGCATACAAGGCCAAAATGATGCTCGCTGATTTGCCCGAACGATATCAGATGCGGTACAAGGTCACCGAAGAAGAAAAAGACCTCAGCATGTTCACCCAACAAAGACCTGGAACAAAACCTTTTACGATTATGGAGGATCCCCGTTAAATGGCTGCAATAGTATCTACCGCTAATATACCTGTAATTTCGATAACCGCTGACTGCCTGCCCGAAGCCTGGGAAAAGGCCGTCATAGCCGTCTGGGACAATGGTTTCGATGTCAAAACCCAGTACGATAAATCCGAAGACCCCCCGAGCAGGGACGCTACTGTTATGATTACCGTTAACGAGCCGTTCAGCGAGCCGCGGATCCACAAGAACTTCCCCGGCGGACCTGAGGAGCTTGAGTCGTACCGGCAGGAAGTGGTCAACGGAATCCACGACCATTGGATTGACCCTGCCGCGGGCAAGTGGACCTACACTTATCATGAAAGATTGTTTGCCTACTGCCCGGTCGAAGACATACGCGATGCCGATTCCCCGAAGCCGTTCAGAAAAGTGGACCAGATACAGTATATCATCGATCATCTCTCGCAGACCGGCCACGGCCGAAGGGCCCAGGCGATAACCTGGATGCCGACGGCTGACCCGGTAACGGATGACCCGCCCTGCCTTCAGAGAATATGGTGCCGCCTTCTCGAAAACGAAGCGGGAGGCCTTTCGCTGAATATGAACACCCACTGGCGAAGCAGAGACCTCTACAAGGCCTGGTTTATGAATGTATATGCCCTGACAGACCTTCAAAAAATAATCGCCGAAGGTATTGCCGAAAAAACAGGCGAGCCCGTGAAAGTGGGCAGATATGTTGATATAAGCGATTCACTGCATATATACGGCAGTTATATGAATGAGGTGGCACCGGAAGTTGAAAAGATGAGGCAAAGCTCATTCCGCGAGCGGGCATGGGAAACCACGCACCCGGCCTTTGAAATGATGACATTGGAAGCAAGGGAAAAATTAGCTCAGGACCCCGACTGGTACGCCAAAGCGAAAGGGTAAAGTTGAAAGATATTGCCGCGGCTAACCGTAAAAGGTCTTGAAATAACAGGAGGAAGGACGCACAATATAATATTTGTGATAAGAAAGGTGAAAGATGACTCTGATTGTTAATGGTGAAAAAATTGAAGACTCGGCTATAAAGCAGGAGGCTGAACGCTTAAGGCCGGATTACGAACGAGTGTTTCCAGACCTGGACCCAAAAGAGAGGGAGGCCCAACTGTTTGACTGGTCAAAGGAGAATGTGATTGAAAGAGTACTAATCAATCAGGAAGCGAAAAAGGGCGATGAAAAAATTCCGCAGGATCAAATCGACTCCGCACTGGCAAAAATAAAAGAGCAATACACCGACCCGAAAGAGCTCTACAAAGCACTCGGCGTCGAGGATGATGCCGGCATCAAAGACCAGATCGAGATGCAGATGAGGGTCGAGCAGAGGCTAAGCGAAGTATGTAAAGATCTACCCGACCCGCCCAAGGCCGATATCCAGAAATACTACGAGGAAAATGCCGAGCACTTTAAAACCGGAGAGTCTGCCCGGGTGGCCCACATAGTAAAATATGTTAACTGGCAGACAGATGAGGAAACCGCTTATAACTCAATAAAAGAAGCACACGATGAATTGAAAAACGGAGCCGCCTTTGAGGTGGTGGTTGATAAACATACCGATTGCGCCGATAGCGGCGGCGACCTGGGCCAGGTTGTGAAGGGCCAGATGGTCGAGGAGTTTGAGGACGTAATTTTCAATCTGGGCACAGGAGATGTCAGCGATGTTTTTCGCACACGTTTCGGTTTTCATATAGCCAAGGTGTATGACAGAAAACCCGCCGCCGTAGCCGAGCTTAAAGAAGTAAAGGACCAGATAGTTGAGACCCTACGAGAACAAATGCGGAGCAAAGCTATCGACGACTTTATTGACACCCTCAAAGAAAAGGCTAAAATCGAGGAGGCCTGAACGGACTTCTTATAGGGCGTAATAGACAAGTAAATACATAAATTATAGGTCTATAAGGAAAATCTAATTTTTTTTCTAAGTTTCTTCCTGGCGACAGCCGTTTTTTTAGACCTCATTTTTATATGCATCCGGTTTTATCGGGCTGATGAAATAAACACAAAAATGCCGCTACTTCGATTTGCTTTTTAAGGTTTTTATAGTAAACTTTAAATGTAAAGGGAAGGAAAGAGCAAAATGGACGCTAATTAAAGTTATTCACTTTAAGTGAAGACTTTATCCCAGACCTAAGGGGGGTGCATATAAGTTTCTTTCCGAGTTGGCCTCTGCGTATTCGTACGCAGAGGCTTTTTTTATATGTCAAACTTGCTCAACGAGCAAATCGTATCTTTTGTACCAGCAACTTTCACACGGATTCAGAAATAAACAATCATTTATGTTTGTTTGGTCTTAACTATCTAACATGAGCTTATCAGGTAAGTAAATACCGCCCAATGCCTCATGTAGTTTGTTACAAACTTTGTCCAGTGACATAATCCCTGAAAGACGAACATAATCCACAAGGTTGTGAGCCGGAAAGATTATCTGCGGCGGCGCGGACTCTGCTGCGTCCGCCGATTAGTGCGAGGTTGACTGACTCTCGTGCGTTTTGGGCTGCGGGCAGGGCGAGTCCGCGCTTTATACAGTTCGTTTATATGAATAAACTCAATCATAGGGTGACTATTTTTCAGACCGGTCACCGTCTGCTTGCGGATGGGTTCGTCGGTTTCAATATAGAGCGACTCTATAGACAAAGGGCCTGTCAGAGACGCCAGGACGGTATCTGTTATGTCGCCTTTCACAGTTAAACTTCTGAGTTTCGGCAAGCCGTTTAGATGGGCCAAATCCTCGCCCGTACAACCAGAAAGCCCGCTGACATACAGGCGGTTCAGTTCAGGCAGCTCCCTGAGGTGGCGCAGGGATGCTCCAGTCAGGGAATCCGGTTGAATTGACAAATTCTCAAGTAAGGACAAGTGTTTGAGAAACGCAAGGTCGCTGTCCCGCAACGGTAGCCCGCTCAGATTCATGTCCTTCATCTTTTTTAGTCCGGACAGGTCCAGCATCAGCTCGTTGGCCGGGTTTGTCTTAGCAGCATTCCCCCATGCATTCACTTGCAGTAAGTGGAGTCTCGACAAACCGTTCAATTGGTTCAGTCCACTACGGGTCACAGAGCCAAAGAGGTGCAAGCTTTCTAACTGTTTCAACTTGCCGATTGACGTCAGGTTTCGGTCGGTCAAATGCCTGCTCACGACATGCAGTTCTTTCAGACGGCCCAATTGCTCCAGACAGGCAAGGTCTGCTTCGAACAATGATTCCGAGTTGTTAATAATGAGTTCCTCCAGGGAACCGAGGCCGGCAAGGTGGGACAGGCCTGTAGGGCCGTAGTAGCCCTGCTTTCGATTTTTAAGAGTGATGTGCAGGCATTTGAGATTCCGGAATCTCGTCAGCGTTTTCATGCCTTCGGCGGATAGAAAACTGATCCCCTTGATGGATTCAAGATTGGGAGCGTTCGCTGCCAGTTGGCGTGCTAAGTCATCGCCATAACTCACGCCTTCGGGGCTAAGCCATGCCTGCGCAAAATCCACCTTCTTGAGATTCTTCAGGTCCTTCAAGTGGGCAACCCCTGAAACGGTAAATCTCGGGCCGGTACGGATAAAGTGCATCTCCTCAAGGTTCTTGAGTTTGCCTATAGAGGCAAGACTGACGTCGGTGAGACGATCGCAGATTCCCCAGAGGGTCAGACTCTTGAGCTGCGTCAGGCCTTCCATGTATTTGAGGTGCCGGTCGGAAATTGGGCTAGTACCCCAGAGACATAGGCGCTCCAGGTGGGGCAGATTCACCAACTCGGCCAGGCCCGAGCCCCATATCTTTCCAGTCCGTATCCTCAGCCAGCGTAGATTGGGGTGTTGCCCCACCTGCTTGAGGCCTGCGTCGGTCACGCCCGTATAGAGGTCCAGGTACACCAGGGCAGGCAGATCCATTAGGACAGCCAGGCCCCGATTTGAAATAGATGACTCTCTGAGCTCCAGGATCCTGAGTGAACGTAGCGGCCTGAGGTGTTCCATGCCTTTATCGGTCACACCAGTGTCGTTAAGACTGAGCATCTGAAGACCCGTTAAACGGCTGATCGGCTCAAATATCCCTGGGTCTATACCAGCCCTTAGGTACATCGCGGAGCAAACTGAGAGCCTAAACAAGTCGTTCGGATCAAGTTCCGACAGCCCGGACAGATCGTCCGGGTCTTTGCGGATCCGGTCGGTAATTAACAGTTGGTGACTCAGAGGATCCTGTGCACGCAGTTTTGCCGACTCCCGCGGGCTAAGTGCCAAGTAAGCCGACAGTTGGACGTTTCGGTCTTCGGGCACACATACATCGCCCTGTGCGACACCGAGGTACTCCCATACGCCGTGCAGACACACGCCCTTAGGGTCCCAACCCGGACCGGATTCGGGCTCAAGGTAAAGATTGCCCATGCATTGGCCTGATGGAAAGGACAGAACCTTAGTTGCCCCTGCCGGCTTCTTAGGCTTCAACAAGGTAATTCCTTCCGCTCGCAAGCATGCGACAAGCCCGAAGAGGACGAGTATGACCGCCCCTGCGTTAATCCGCTTACGTATTATTTTATTTTGGACCATCCTTACCTCTATCATTTAGTTCCGAAATCTTCCAAAGGCCCTCTATCCGGACCAGCGTGGTTTTAAGCATCATCGTTTCGCCCTGAGACCAGTCCCTGCCGTCCAGGGAGAACTTGGTATGGATCGTGGCATTCCAAATAACCTCTGCGTTTTCACCTTCTTCGGCCATCTCCACGAGTTCTACTGGATGGCCCAGGTAGCGGGGATACAGGTTGCCCGCCGTATCTTCAGTCTTTTCGATAAAACAAGGAGCTAATTTATCTGTTTTGCCTTGGTCAATAAAGGATAACACACTGTACACCGCAGCAGCAGGCGTACTGAGGTCCGGGCTGTCGGCCTCACCCGGCGGGGACCCCACATGCATGATTATAGGTGGAACGGCCGGCTTATTGTACCCTAAGAGGCTGCCCAACGGCAACTGTTCACTGAACGAGGATTCTTTGTCATCTGTTTGATCTTCGGATTGATTGTCCGTCTGCACAGGGTCTGATAACCGCTGTAATGTGGGGACCGATTTCAAGTGGTGTAAATAAGCAGTCACTGATACGATGCCTATGGCCCCTGCTACAGCTAATATAACTTTGATTTTTCTCGCTTTGCGCAATGCCAGCATAAGCAATACTCCCAGACACACTATTTGCCGTTTGTCAGTAAAGCCCTAAGATCCTTGTCTATTATAATTAAAGACGCTAAAAAGAACGAATACGTTACAGTAATTTCCCAAAATAAACGGGAAAAATCTCAATTTATGCGATATCGCCTGTGATATTCCTTTGACCTTACTTAACTTATTACAGACATGAGGTCAAGGACTCCTTACCTACCCTATGTCGATTGTATTCCTTGAATTTTTGGTTCATCCGGTTAATGCGTAGGTGAACCTGGTAGATCAGGTCCTTGGAGCGGCTTGGAGAGAAAAATCGTTTGGGCAGAGGCTCAAATTTGGGCTGCCGGGGGGAAATTTGTGCCTCTGGGGCCCCGAACGATTTTTCTCGGCCGTCCGAAACGCCGATTGTACCAACGCATATCCCGGAAGAGCCGAATTTTTGAACAGCCCCCGGAATAGGATGTGCATGTCCAACCCGTATAAATTATTTATCTGCAGAAAGATTTTTTTTGACATACTATATGTTGAGTGTAGAATAGACTGGATTGTCTATATATAGTACTATCTTAATGAACGTTGAAGAGGCTGCCCGCTCGCTAAGGATTCGAACGGATCGAGTTGACAACTTGCAGGTTGTGAGCTGCGAGGGTAAAAAAATGTATCTCAAACGCAATATTCAGTTCGGGATGCGAGATACGAAATGAGATGTCCCTTTTGCAAGGAAAACCGGGATAAAGTAGTTGATTCGCGTTCAAGCGAGGGCGGAAGAGTAATCAGGCGTCGCCGTCAATGCCTGGTATGTGAAAAGCGTTTTACAACCTACGAAAAGGTTGGCGAAAGTTTTAAGCTCTACGTAGTGAAAAAAGATAATTCGAGAGTTCCTTATGACAGAGAGAAAATCGTCAGCGGCCTGCAAAATGCCTGTTATAAGAGACCCGTCTCGACGGAACAGATTCAGCAGATAGCAGACAAGGCCGAGGAAAATTTATTCCGGCATTTCGACAAGGAAGTCTCCTCGGCGATTGTCGGTGAAAGTGTTATGAAACAGCTTCGCAGAGTTGATAAAGTGGCGTATATTCGTTTCGCAAGTGTATATCGTGACTTCAGGGACGCCGGTGACTTGATTAAGGAAGTCAGTCAGGCAATTACCGAAACCGAACCACATGGCCAACAGACACTCTTTGATTGGTAATTTTTGCATGGAGGCAAAAATATGGTGATGCGAACACAGCTAAAAGTAATAAAAGTCGATGGCAGTATCGAGGAATACTCGCATACTAAGGTGATGGGAACTATCAATAATGCTCTGTGCAGGATTGGACAGGCCGATGTCTATCTCGCCGAACAGCTTGCCGAAGTGGTAACATATTTTCTTTACCACCGCAAAAACCGGCGCACCGCGACCAGCAGTGAGATATTTTCCATAATCAAGGCGGCACTCTCGGCCGTCAGCTATGACGAAGCCGCCGGTGAACTGAGTGAATATCACTTCCATCGCAGGATAAAGCGTTCCCGAACCGAGGTCGTCTCAATTGACATTCAGCAGCTCACCGACGCCGAGCTGCTTACAGGCACAGAAGCAGCTAACAACAGGTCTCGATGGGACAAGTCCAGAATAGCCGAGGACCTGGTGAAAAAGTACGACCTCTGCACCCAGACGGCACGGATGATTGCCTCGATGGTCGAAGAAAAAATCTTCAATATGGGAATCAGCCTCGTTCCGAGCAGCCTGATAAAGCAGCTCGTTCTGGGCGATACTGCCGCCGTACTTCGCGCCCAGCAGCAATTGCAAACCGCATGAAAACTTTCGTAGCGCAAGGGCGCCTCCGGGATATATTAAAAAATACAAGACTTTTGTAAGGAAGGAAAAATAGAAATGGGCGATAAAGGAAAAAGAGATAAGGGCAGAAAAGAACAACAGAAAAAGGCCAAGCTTACCCCAAAAGAAAAACGGAAATTGAAAAAAGATAAGAAGAATAGTTAAATTCCTTTCTATTTCCGCATGTGCAATCCATTCGACTCCCATAAGGGCAGGCAACTTGCACTCCCTCAAAGCATAATTAATTTCCCTACACTTCTGGATAAGTATCCGTGAACCATGTATTGACAACGTTCTCTACATCAGCACGAGTTTGTGCCCCCATGAAAGACAGAAGGACCGGCTTGCGCCTGGGGTGCCGGCAAACGTATCTGACAGTAAACTTGCGGAAGATGCCAACCGCCTTTTTTTCGGGATAATCCCGTAGTATCAGCTCGAAATGTTCGAGAATTACCTGCCGTTGTTCATCCATGCCTGGCGGCCCAGGCAGTGGGCGGTTCTCCCATATATACCGAAGATCGCGATATATCCAGGGATTACCGATGGCGCCGCGGGCTACGATGAAACCGTCGAGCCCGGTCCTTTTCATCAGCTCCACCGTCGCAGCCGCATTATAAATGTCACCACTGCCGATGATAGTTGCCTGCGGAAAGCGGCTTTTTACTGCCATCGGCAAATCCCAGTCGGCCTTGCCGCGGTACCGCTCGCTCACCGTGCGCCCGTGAATCACAAGAGCATCGACACCCTGTTCGACCGAACGGCTCACAATCTGCCAGAAGTTCTCAAGCGATTCAGGTTTATGATTCACCCCAATGCGAAGCTTCATCAAAACAGGAACAGCTACCGCGTCGCGCACCGCCTTTAGAATATCGATGACAGTGTCCGGATCGTTAAGCAGCGCCCCGCCGCGTCCCCGCCGCAACACTTTGGGAGCCGGACACGCAAAATTCAAATCGATAACGTCATACCCGACAGCCGCTAAATCACGAGCGGCCTTAGCCATAATCGCCGGTTTACTGCCGAGAATCTGGGCCCCAATCGGGTGCTCATCGGAACCTGGCCGAAAAACGGCCTTGCGCAGCACGCGCGGGTGTGCCGCGCTCTTGGCTAACATCATATCAGCCATTATAAAAGGACAGCCGAACCGCCGGGCGAGGCTGCGCATGGCGTAATTGCTGTAGCCGCTCAGCGAGGCCTGAAAAAACGGCACGTCCAGAGCAAGACTGCCAAGTTTGAGTCCGACAGAATTACTCATATTCCCCCTGCTGCCCGGCTGTTTTCATTCTATCTAATCCCTGTTTTGCTTGTTAACTTTTTACTTTCGCCTTTTCAAAAAGACTCATACGCCGCAATACTCCTACGACGCACAGTCTTCATTATATCGATTCATTCTCCCGCTTGTAAACTCCATCTTCGCCACACCAATAAAAACCCGCCCTTGACATCCATCCATATTCTATATATCCTGCTAATCAATGAAACAAGCCCGGCTCTGAGCTTTTTTTGCAGAACGTATATTCATTGTCAGGTTTTTCAATTGGATTGACATGGAGACTAAAAATGGGAAATTGTTATAATTCAACAGTTGTAAATGCTCCGCGGGAAAAAGTCTGGGACTCGATGAAAGACTTCCATAATTTTGCATGGGCCGAATCGGTCATAACGAAGGTTGAAATCATCGGCGAAAAAACCGGCACCGAAATCGGCGCTAAAAGATTATTGAACGACGCATTTCTTGAAACGCTCGTATCAGTTAACGAAGATGAATATACCTTTACCTACAGCATCGATGACGGCCCGGAACCGCTGTCTAAAGATGCGGCATTAAATTATTTAGGCGCCGTCCGTCTTTATCCCGTTACCGACACGAACACAACATTCGTCGAGTGGACTTCGAGCTACGAATCAGACTCCGAACAGGTGGTCGCCGATTTCTGTAATCCGATTTACGCCGCCCTGCTCGGCGCCTTGAAGTCGTTCTTCTCATAACGAGTAGCGTGTGCAGCTTACTGCCTGCGCTGAGTCATTAAATAAACCTCTTCGCACGGGAAAGGATTTCTTCAGGCGTTTCTTCCGTCTCGATATCGAGCCAGTGAACGTTCTTAAAAGTCTTGAACCAGGTGCGCTGATTCTTCGCTAAGCGTCTGGTGTTCTTCTTTATCAATTCGACTGCATCTTCCAGCTCAATTCGCCCGCTTAAGTATTCGATTATCTCAGCATATCCGATAGCGCACCTCGCCTGCTTGCTCAAAGGCTTCTCTTCGCCTAACAGCCCCTTAACCTCATCGACAAGCCCCGCAGAAATCATTTTTTTCACCCTGCCGTTAATCCGCCTGCTCTCTTCAGCCTTCTCCCGCCGCAGCCCTATTATCGTCCAGTCGCCCTTGCCCTCGGAATCGTCCCATTGCCTCTGAAAACTCGATATCGGCTTGCCCGTAATCCGGTAAACCTCCAAAGCACGAATGATGCGCTTGGAATCATTGGGATTTATGCGCTCGGCGGCTATAGCGTCAATTCTCGTCAATTCCTGATACAGCTCTGCAAAACCCTGCGCCTCCGCCCGCTCCTGCAATTCGGCCCGTACCTGCTCATCGCTCCCCGGCCCCTCGAAAAGCCCGTACAGCAAAGCCTTTATATACAAAGCCGTCCCGCCGACCCCGATAATCTCTTTCCCACGCCCCTTTATCTGCTTCATCGCCCCCAAAGCCCGCTCACGAAACACCCCGACACTAAAAGATTCGCTCGGCTCGACAATATCGATAAGATGATACTTCATCCCCCTCCGTGCCTCCTCAGGCGGCTTGGCAGTACCGATATCCATCCGCCGATAGACCTTCATCGAGTCAATGCTGATTATCTCAGCACCAAGACTTTCTGCCAAATCATAGGCCAATCGCCCCTTGCCCGATGCGGTAACGCCAAGAATTAAAATCATTTTAAAATTACTGTTTACTATTTATTGCTAAATATTTACCATTTTCAATAATCTATAATCAATACTCATTTGTCAATAGTGAACTCTCAGGAGAGATTCGTAAATCGTATGTCACCAATGGACTTTAATACCCGGTTATCTCAGAAAGCCCAGTTTGTTGATGACCTGCTACGTCGGCTCTTAGCCTCCCGTCAGATAGAAAGCCAACTGAAAGAAGCACTCACTTACACACTTTCCGCCCCGGGCAAACGCCTTCGCTCAGCGCTCGTCCTGTGGTGCTGCGAACTTGTCAGCGGCCAGACCAATCACAACGCCGAGATCGCCGCTGCCGCCGTTGAAATGGTGCATACCTATTCGCTCGTCCACGATGATTTACCCGCAATGGACAACGACGACCTTCGCCGCGGCCTGCCAACTTGCCACAAGGCATTCGATGAAGCCACAGCCATCCTCACAGGCGATGCCCTTCTAACCCTCGCGTTCGAAATTTTGGCTAAAGACGTCGATGACCCCGCCGTCGCCGTAAAACTAATCAGTCAACTTGCTCAGGATTCCGGCCCATCAGGCATGATTGCCGGCCAAATGGCGGATTTGAAAGCGGAAAAAGTCGGCGGTAATAAAGAGCTTCTCGAATACATCCACACAAACAAAACCGCCAAAATGTTCCGCTGCGCAACTGCGGCCGGAGCGATCTGCGGCGGAGCGACAGACGAACAATTGAACCGCCTGAGCGAATACGGCCTCAAGATTGGACTCGGCTTTCAGATTGCAGATGACATCCTCGACGTAAGCGCCTCCAGCGAACACCTGGGAAAGACAGCCGGCAAAGATGCAAAGGCCGACAAATGCACCTACCCCGCCGTCGTCGGAATCGAAAAGGCAAGAGAATTAGAAAAGAAACTCGCTGAAGAGGCCATGGCCGCACTGACACCCTTCGGCAGAAAAGCCGACACCCTGAGACAACTCGCAATGGCCCTCCTCAAAAGAACAAGATAATCCCACTAACTCAGCACCCTCAGCTAACTCTATCAAATATTAACCAATTGATTAGGTTTATGAAGGATGGTGATACGGAACCTTACTATTTTGCCCCTGAGCCATCTTATCTCGATGTACATGACAGTAATCCTCATGGTTATAGATACTAAGAAGATGCTTGCAGTCCGGAAAACTGCATTTCCTGTCTTTAGCCGAAGTCTTTAGTTTTTTTGCCATTATTACTCCTGTCAGGTAAGTCAATAAAAGAAAAATGCCGTAAAGGTTAGTTGTCTTCGTCTGGGGCCTAAAGATTTCTAATCTTTATGTTGTATCTCAATTATAGCACATTATCCGCCTTTGTCAAACCCTCTTTGGCACGAAAATAAAATCCCGGCCAATCGGGAATCAATAGTAAATAATAAATCGAAATGTGTTTACATTCGATGTCAGCTTACTTAACTTTCTGTCGGGGGCAGGAGCCAATTCATCCATCAGCTTACTCTGTCCTGCCAAATCCTTCGCATACTTCGCGCCCATTACCACTACGATAGGCCACGCTTAAATCCCCGCAGCCGCTCCGGCCACAGGAGCCGCATACTTAATCACTTTCGCCAACTTCAAAATATAAGGCCCCATAGTACCTAAAAACTCCCTGTAAGCAAAGTGATGGTAGTTATCGCCATCATAACGTCTGTCTTAAGCGTCAATTTGGCATGCAAAACTCTTCATTTTAGTATATCTTCAGGCACAAATTTTTTCCTGCGCTTTCCCAAAATTTCGACAAATACTCTTGAAAAAATAATCAACATTTCCCAAATAGGAATCGCCTTATTAATAGAAGAGGTACCAGTGTGTGTTGTGCACATTGCCTAATATTAACAATCTTTGGGGAAGGTTTAGCTTATAAAAAAGTTTATCTTCTGACAACTTTACTGGCCGCTATTGCAGGCAGTATCTGCATAACAACAACCGGTTCACATAATATTGCTCAGACCATCATCCTGTGCTCTTTAAAATAAAAATCTCTGGGAGGATGATGATTGAAACCCTCTGGGCGGCATATTGGGGAAATTTGAAATGGAAAAGGGCAGAAAATAACAATATGGAACCTACTGCTTGCAGAGAAAATGATTGAAGATGATTGAGAAGCGAATAACAAATGTACGAGATCCTCCCTTGGATGAATATGTGGTTAATTGTCCACACCCTATCCGGAAATGTCGGATATTAAGCAATTGTCAACAAAATTCTAAGCCATAAAGGAGACATGTGATGTATAGGAAATCTTTAAAAATCATCATAATTCTTCTGCTGTCAATCAGCTTTACTTCATCGTCTTTAGCTCAAAGGAAAATAGAGGAAAAAGAAGTTGTATTGTTTGAAGTAGAGGAAAAGAAAGTTGTAAGGCTTGAAAAAGAAAGAATAGAATTCAAAAAACTCATTATTCAAAATCCAAACTATTTTGGAACATTCTCTGATACGATAATCGAGCCGGTTAAACCCATGAAGTTCAACAAAAAATATGAAGAACTTAAATGCTTGGGTTTTTACCCCGAACAGGATTTGTTAGAGGCAGTTATTTCAGTGAAGCTTCCGTATGGTTACAAAACAGATCTATGTCATCAGGGTTCTTATGAGTACGTTCGTTTTTTTGTGGATTGGAATAATGACGGAGATTTCGAGGATACTGATGAAGATGTTGGAATCACTAGTGTCAATGTTCATGATATACCCGATGTGAAAAAAGCCTGTCTGGATAGTACCAAACCTCTCTCCTATGCGGTTTCCTTAAAGATCGCCCCTAAAAAATATTTTTGTACCTTTCCAAGACTGGTTAAGGTAAGGGCTATTCTGTCATGGGAAATACCCCCTACTGCAGGAAATCCAGATTTTCCACCTGTATGGGGAAACATCTTTGAAAAATGGATCCAGATAAAACCTGTCCAATTTCTCGTGAAGGACATTGTCGGGTATGTGAATCTTGAGAAGCTCAAGCTTAAACAGTCAATGCTTGACCTTGACATCCCGATTTCAAAACCTATAGAACTTTCACCTGTAGAAGTAAAAAGAATGTATCAAGATCAGAATGTCCCTGAGCTTCGATACAACTTTTCTGAGATTTATCAGAAGGTACAGGAAATTAAACAGGACCCAAGCCTCATCATCAAGTATAAGCTGAACCCGGAATTCAGCAAAGCGATTGAAAATTTCAATGTAATCCTTGCCGAAGAACCTAACACACATTACGAGCAATTAAATTGCGTAGGTTTGAATTATGATCTTGATACCTTGGTAGCGACTCTAACTGTTAAACAGCCTAAGGGATATCTCGGAGGTCTTTGCACCCATGGCAGTCATGAATACGTGGGCTTCTGGATATATGTCTATGATCAGATTGAACAAATGTGCATCTGGAAATATCTTGGAACAGCAAGCGTCAATGTTCATGATATCGATAAGATTCCAGTCGGAGGGTTGAAATATGCTGTTAAACTTCCCGTTGATTTGTCGAGATACAAGGATAAATGCTACAGGCCTAAGGTGTTGAAAGTTCGTGCAATTCTGTCCTGGCACACCCCGCCTCCCCCGAATAAACCATATCATAATCCAATATGGGGAAACAAAGTTGATGCGTTGATTCAGATTAAACCCAACAAACCTGTCGGAACAAAACAAATACCGTTTATATCGGTAGTGGGCCAAATGGCGGTGGAAAGCATTTCAGGTAATCCTGATACGGTTATACCAAGCAGCATAGGTGATGGCTACGCAAATGGCCCAAGCGTTTTAGGCGGCTTTAGTGCGATTGAAAGTCCGTTCGGGGGCACTATCGCGATATCAGGGCATATTTCTAATCCGCCGAATCATTCCGCTGGTGCTGTCAAGTTGGAATACAAAGTTCAGTATAAGAAATCTATGACTCCAGGCTGGAACGATATAACGAATAAGTTCCGGATTTGGATAAGCACATGGAATGGTATAATGTGGTCTATGAGCCACAAAGATCAGGTCGCGACCGCGGGGTATTATGAATATGAGGAAGATTTAACTCTGCCGGTACAACATTTTGTTGAAGGAAATGTATTAGCTCAGTGGAGTACACCTGTGTCAGAGGGCGACGGCCTGTACTATATCAGGGTGTTATTGAAAAAACCAGGTGCGACTCCGGTCCCCGACGTTCCGCCAGGCCATATTTCCAGCAACGTGGTCAAGGTTATGGTTGACAATACTGTTCCGAAGGCCCTCATTTCCTTAGATGCAGGACCATGCGAGAAATTTTCTATACCAAATCCTGGACCAGATGTTTTCACCGGAAAATTCACAGCAACCGATGAGCATATATGGAAATACTGGTTAGGAATAACACCTTCTGTGGCGAACCCGCCAACGATTGCACCGCCAACCGGACTTACCTATCCTCATCCTGCTCTAATTCCACCAGGCAAGACAAATGAACCATTTGCAGTAATTATTACAAACACAACAACACCCTGTGGATATGTAATCAACCTCCATGTTCGGGATAGGACTATCAGGAACAACCATTTAATCGGGAATTACACACCTGCAACAGTGGGACTGTGTTTACTGGAGGAAGAATAATAATGTCGCAGATTAGATAGCAATGTTGCCAAGCATAATGCCTACCTAACAAGGGGTTGCCGAAGTTGCTTTAATTTTCCTGAATCGTCTTAAGAGACTTCGGCAACCCGTAGGCTATATCTAAGATCATATAGTATAGCAATGGAATTTGTGTTGCCTGCGGTTCGGTACTATTTTATTTACTACGTCCTTTACAGGACTGCATAACACAAAATAAACCTCTCGCCGGCCGGAGCTTGTCTTGGATGTGTGCTTACTTGTTTTCCTGCCGGGCGGCGATGGCCAACAACCACCAAAATCAACCATAAATTTAATTCTAAATTCTAAATTCACCATTCTAAATCCTGAGCGCAGTCCTCCCACGCAAACGATTAAAGTCTCACTTTCTCGCTTTCTTATCTCTGGCCAATCTATATTTACGCGCGCAGTCCTTCACCGCCAACGTTCGAAGTTGTTTTTCCGCGCTATCATCTCTCTGGCCAATCTATATTGGCCAGCATATATTCATTTTCCGTATCAGGGCAATTGCCCTTTCGGATACCCTAATCTGCCCCAGGTTGCTTTTTGCAGCCTTTGCAGGTCATATAATCCGTCCTCGGTCTGCGGTTCGTAGTCTGCTTCCAGAAGTTCTTTGAATACATTTCGAACTGGTACCAACACGCGGGGAATTTCCACGGTCTCACGTCCCTTCCATATCCAGTACTCGGCGTGTCCATCTGCCATAGAGAGCGTGGTACCGTCGCCATGACGTATTGGGGGCGGAGTGGATCTATCCCACTTGGGATTAAGATAGTGTACATAGAAACCACTGCCGGCCGGTGTCTGGCCCATATCGATAAAGACGGCGCGCTGAGCCGCACCCGGACTGAAGATATCCGTCAGTCTGGTGAACCTCAGTACCGTACCGTTGACGCGTGTGCCAGGTTGTAGCAGTGTAGAGGCGGAGCTACCTGTCCACAACGTCCCTTCCACGGGGAAACCATTTGCAGCGGCGAGGATTGAGTAGGTGGTTGCATGGCCGGGGCGGCCCCGGGGGCAGCGGTAGACATCTACATCCTTGATCCAGCGCCACAGAGCACCTTTGTCGGGATTCGCCACCAGTTCAGAATGGTTCTCAGGAAAATCAAAGGCCCGGCCCACCCAGCTTTCCACAACCTCTACGCGACCTATATCGCGTTGTATACTCCGACCGAAGGGTAAGCCGGACACGACCTTGCCATCGTTCTCTTCGGCATAGGCAATCCATGCTAAGGTCAATTGCCGCAGATTACTCAGACAGACCATACGTTGGGCTCGTTCTTTTGCTGCACGAAGCACAGGAATAATCAGGGCTATCAGCAGTGCTATTATAGAAATCACAACCAAAAGCTCGATGAGTGTAAATCCCGCCCCATTAGAAAGATTCCCTCCAATGGACCCGGTGCGGCATCCATTCCTTCGATGATTGAGAATCCGCATTCCCAAACGCGTAAATCCTCTCATTCCGCGCACCATATTACCATCCCTTTTCAGGTAACTACCCATTTAACATGTCTTGCCAATCTATATTGGCCGCAGTATATTCATTTTCCGTACGTATTAG